>CAISJH010000330.1 GCA_903885585.1 uncultured beta proteobacterium | reverse complement strand
GCGTTCCAGCAACGCAGCCCTCCCCGCCGCGTCCAGGTTCAGGCCCTGGGCCAGCACGGCGCGCTCCACCAGCACCGGCGCGCCCTTGCCGATCATCTGACGCACCGCAGCGGGCGCCGGCCCCTCATGGCCGTGATCGGCAAACGCGCGCGACAGGGCCAGGGCGATGTCGCCGGCGGTGTCCAGCAGGGTGCCGTCCAGATCGAAAAGCACCGCTGAGGGGGTGCGAAGCGAGGGGATTGATACTGTTTTCATGCCACCGCCTGCCCAACGGCACGCTCCCAAGCGGCCATGCGGGCGGCCGCCTCGTCGCGTGACATGAGGGGCTCGAACTGCCGCTCCACCTGCCACTGCGAGGCCAGAGCCCCAGCATCCGGCCACACCCCCACGGCCAGGCCGGCCAGGTAGGCTGCGCCCAGTGCCGTGGTCTCGGTGACCGTGGGCCGCACCACGGGAATGCCCAGCAGGTCGGCCTGGAACTGCATCAGCAGGTCGTTCACGCAGGCGCCGCCGTCGACGCGGAGTTCGGTCACCGGCGCGGCGCCTGCCGCCGCGGCGTCACGGCTCATGGCCAGCAGCAGGGCCGCACTCTGGAAGGCGATGCTTTCCAGCGCCGCCCGGGCGATGTGGGCCGTGGTGCTGCCCCGCGTGAGGCCCACGATGGCGCCGCGCGCGTCGGGGTTCCAGTAGGGCGAGCCCAGGCCGGTGAAGGCGGGCACGAAGTGCACGCCACCGGTATCGGCCACCGTCTCGGCCAGGGCCTGCACCTCGCTGCTGGCGCGGATGGCCTGCAGCCCGTCGCGCAGCCATTGCACCACCGCTCCGCCGATGAAGACGCTGCCTTCCAGGGCGTATTGGGCGCCCGCCGCGCTGTGGACACCCGCCCGACCTGGCGTGCCGTCCGGCACGGCTGGGGCGGCCGGGCCGCCCAACTGCGCGGCACTGGTGGCAATCAAGCCGTTGGCCGACTGCAGCATCTCGCCACCGGTGTGCATGAGCATGAAGCAGCCCGTGCCGTAGGTGTTCTTGGCCAGCCCAGCCTCGAAGCAGGCTTGGCCAAACAGCGCACTCTGCTGGTCACCGGCAACGCCGGCCACCGGGATGGCCGCGCCCAGCAAGCCAGGATCGGTGGTGCCATAGATATGGCTGGAGGCACGCACCTCCGGCAGCACGCTGGCTGGCACCTGCAACACGTCCAGCAGCGCCTCGTCCCACGCGTGGCGCCGGATGTCGAACAGCATGGTGCGCGAGGCGTTGGTCACGTCGGTGGCGTGCACGGCACCGCCGGTCAGCTTCCACAGCAGCCAGCTGTCCACCGTGCCAAAGGCCAGTTCGCCGCGCTGCGCCATCTCGCGCGCGCCAGGCACCTGATCCAGCAGCCAGCGCACCTTGGTGGCCGAAAAGTACGAGTCCACCACCAGACCCGTGGCCTCTCGAATGTGCGGCGCCAGCCCGGCCTCGCGCAATTGCGCACAAAGCGGCTCGCCACGGCGGTCTTGCCACACGATGGCGTGGTGCAAGGGCTGGCCGGTGCGGCGGTTCCACAGCACCGTGGTCTCGCGCTGGTTGGTGATGCCGATGGCCGCTACAGCAGTGGCGCTCGCGCCCGCCTTCTCCAGGGCCTCGCGCGCGGTGGCCAGCTGGGTCTGCCAGATCTCCTCAGCGTCGTGCTCCACCCAGCCAGGCTGGGGGTAGATCTGGCGAAACTCGCGCTGTGCCATCGCCACGACACGCCCTCGGGCGTCGAAAACGATGCTGCGCGAGCTGGACGTGCCCTGGTCCAGGGCAAGCAGATAGCTCATGGCACAGGCTCCTCAGGTGCTGCAGGGACCCGCGCGTTCAGCCGCCCCAGGCGCGGCGCAATGCCGCACCGCACAGGCCCACGGCGGTGTGCGCCTCCTCGATCACCCGGCCCATGGTGATGAAGCCGTGGATCTGGCGCTCGAAGCACACGTACTGGGTGGGCACACTGGCGGCCGACAGCGCGTTGGCGTACTGCAGACCCTCGTCGCGCAGGGGGTCGAAGCCCGCGGTCAGCACCAACGCTGGCGGCAGGCCGGCATGGCTGGGGGCCAACAAGGGCGAGGCACGCCAGTCGCTCCAATCGGCCTGCTCGGCGATGTAGTTGCCGCGGTAATAGGCGATGCTGTCGTTGGTAAGCATGTAGCCCTGGCCGTTGGTGGTGTGCGAGGGCGCCACGGCGCGCATGTCGGTGGCCGGGTAGATCAGCAGTTGAAAGGCAAGCATCGGCCGGCCCGCCTCACGTTGCACCAGGCACAGGGCGGCGGCCAGGTTGCCGCCCGCGCTGTCGCCGCCCACCGCCATGCGGCTGGCGTCGAGCTGGAGCTCCTGCGCATGGGCCCGCAGCCAGTCAAAGGCCTCCACACAGTCATCCACGGCGGCCGGGAATCGATGCTCCGGCCCCATGCGGTAGTCCACCGACACCACGGTGCAGGCGCCATCACGGGCCAACTGACGGCACAACACATCGTGCGTATCCAGGTCACCAATGGTCCAGCCACCGCCGTGCAGGTACACCAGCACCGGTTGGGGCGTCTGCGCCGCAGTGGGCCGGTACAGGCGCACCGGCACGGAGCCGGCTTTCATGTCCAGCACCTCGGCCATGGGTGGCGGCTCGGGCTGGGTGAAGCCCCGCCGGTCGCGGTAGAAGCTGCGGGCCTGCGCTGGCGTCAGGGTGTGGGTGGGTGGCACCCCCTTTTCGATCATGAGGTCGATGAGGGCGCGCGCTTGAGGGTCCAGCATGGGTTCTCCTGGGTGGGGCGGCTCTGAAACCGGCAGCTGTCCGGTGGATGAGGGCATGTCCGCATGTGCACAGGCCGGCCTTGCCGCCGGGCAGCCGCTTCAGTGTATCGACGCCTCCTGGCCCGCCGGCCCGAGGACAATGCCACATGGCCTGCTCGACCGACGCACCCTGCCCCTGTGGCCGCTCCCTGGCCTACGCTGCCTGCTGCGGCCGGTGGCATGAAGGCCCGCAGTACCTCCAGGCCCCGACGGCCGAAGCCTTGATGCGTTCCCGCTACAGCGCGTTCGTGCTCGGCCGGCACGACTACCTCCTGGCCACGTGGCACCCCTCCACCCGGCCCGCGACGATCGAGCCCGACCCGGTGGGCCTGCGCTGGCTGGGCTTGGAGCTCAAGTCACATCAGGTGGTTGATGCAGACCATGCCGAGGTGGAGTTCGTGGCGCGCCACAAGCTCGCCGGACGAGCCCATCGCCTGCACGAACGCAGCCGCTTTGAGCGGGTGGACGGAGTCTGGCTCTATGTGGACGGCGTGGTGCGCTAGCCGCCCTCTGCGAGGCTGAGCCAGTCAGCAGCGCCCGGAGCGGCGGCTTCTTGGCTGAAGCTTGTCCAGCTCCGCCAGCTGCTGCTTCAGCAGCACCAAAAGCGTACGGGCATGCTCCACCGGCAGTCGCAGGCTGCTGGCCGAGGACGCCTCGTCCCGCACAGGCCGGGCGAGCACCAGGGCATCCAGCCCGATCTCGACCAGGCCCTTGTCGTGCTTCATCGACTTCAGTCGCTGCACTTCGATGTCATAGGTCTTCACACGCGCTCCGGAGCTGGGTTGGCGCTGATTGTCCCGGCACCGCGGGCTGCGCGTGAAGCCGCACGCGAGCTGGCGGTTTCAGGCGGCGCTTCTGGCGGCGCAACTCAGGCGTTGAGCAACTGCACGCGGTGCGGCCCCAACGCAACCACCTGGCCCGCGCGCAGCTTGCGGCCCCGCCGCACCTCCGCAACGCCGTCCACCAGCACCTGGCCCGAGGTGATGAGAGCCTTGGCTTCGCCTCCGCTGGCGGCCAGGCCGGTGGCCTTGAGCAAGGCGTCCAGAGTGATGTGGTCGCCCCGGAGCTGGAGGTCGAGGGTGTGCGGAGAATCAGTCATGCGAGCGCCCGAAGGTCATGGGAGATGGCGCCCAGCATGCCAGAGACGGCGCGGCAGGCCAGTCAGAACCAGAGCCAGATGCGGCGCAGCCAGCGCGGTGCCTGGCTGGACTGGGGCTGGTAGAAGTGGCGAAAGTCGTGCTTCATGCGAGGGCTCCGTTTTGGATACTGTATGTTCATACAGCATATCAGACGCAACGCTCGGCGCAAACCCAGGACAAGCAGCACCGCCCAATAATGAGGGGCGCAGCCATTTGGGCCACGCCCTACAGACTTCCAGGAGACCCCCGCATGTTTTCGCACGTGATGATCGGCACCAACGACTTGGCGCGAGCCAAGACCTTCTATGACGCGGTGCTGGGCACCCTGGGCGTGGCACCTGGCCATGTGGACCGCCATCGCGCGTTCTGGCGCACCGCCACAGGCGTGTTTTCGGTCAGCCTGCCCATCAACGGTGAGCCCGCCACGGTGGGCAACGGCAGCACGCTAGGCTTTGCCTGCGCCTCAGCCGAGCAGGCGCAGGCCTGGCACGCGGCCGGCGTCGCCCATGGCGGCACCACCTGTGAAGACCCACCAGGCCCGCGTGAGGGCGCCGCTGGGCCGATCTACCTGGCCTACCTGCGCGACCCTGACGGCAACAAGATCTGCGCCCTGCACCGCATGCCCAAGGGGTGACGTGCTGAGGGGCCTGCGGCCAGCGCCCGCATCACCAGGGCAGACGCTGGCCGTCGTAGGCGACGAAGCTGCCACTGTCCTCGGCGCGCAGGCCGTCCAACGCCGACAGCATGGCCGTGGCAGCCTCCACTGGCGGGCGGCCGATCTCATCACCACGAAAAGGCCGGGACAGCGCTGACTTCACGGTGCCGGGGTGCAAGGCCACCAGCACCGCCCCAGGGTGAGTGCGCCGCATCTCGATGGAAGCTGTCTTGACCATCATGTTGAGTGCGGCCTTGGAGGCACGGTAGCTGTACCAGCCGCCCAGGCGGTTGTCACCCAGGCTGCCCACCTTGGCCGACAGCACCGCCAGCACGCTGCGTTGCCTGTCCAGAAGGGGCGCGAAGTGCCGCAGCACCAAGGCTGGGCCGAAGGTGTTGATGCGGAAGACCTCCTCCATGGCGCTCAAGGAGAGGTCTGCCAGACGCTTTTCCGGCTGAACACCCGGCAGATGCAGTACACCTGTGGTCACCAACACCAGGTGGAACGGCGCCTCCTGGCGCAGCGCCACGGCAGCCTCGGCCACGCTGGTCTCGTCAGCAAAGTCCAGGCGCACTGCCGTCTGTCGACCCAGACGCCAAACCCCCGCGCAGCGCGGATCAGCCTGCAGGAGATCACCAAAAGCCGTGCCGAGCGCGCCCGTGGCGCCGATGACCAACGCGCGAAATCCATCAGGAAGCGAGTGCATGTCCAAGACCCTGGCCTGAGGCGCCTGGCGGCACCGATCGTCGATTCTGCGGCACGATGCGTAAGGACTGCGCATCGTCAATCGCGTTCACCGCTCCCGCCTTAAGCTTCGCATGCGTTCTCAAAGAAGCCGCCAACTTCCAAGAGAGCGAAGGTGAGGCGCCCTCAACAGGGCGATCCGCGACAGCCTTAGGGCCCGTTGCGGGGGGACGGGGACAGAACTCAGACGGCTCGTCGACCGAAAGGCCGACCACCGGGGTCCACGCCAGGCCCGCCGCTTCGCAAGAGGTGGCGGGCTTTCTTTATTGGCGGACGGCCCAGCTCGGGGCAGGTGACTTGGTGGTGGAGACGAGGAGGATCGAACTCCCGACCTTCGCATTGCGAACGCGACGCTCTCCCAGCTGAGCTACGTCCCCACAGACTTTTCAAAGTTTAGCAGCCGAAGCCGCCAGATCCGGATGACCGGTGCGGGTTCCGAGGCCAGGGTGTGCACCCGCCTGCCACCGCGCACTTGCAGCGTCTTCAACGGGCGCGCGCTTGAACCAGGCTTGAACCACAATTCGGGCTGGCGCCCTTGAACCTCACACGCCTTCCCTCAGGAGAGACCCCATGCCGATGTATGAATACGCCTGCCAGGACTGTGGCCGTGAGTTCGAGACGCTGGTGCGCAGCGGCTCGCAGCCTGCCTGCCCTGCCTGCAAGTCCCACAAGCTGGAGAAACTGCTGTCGGTGTTTGCCACCGCCGGGGCAGGCGATGCGGCAGCCTCGGCGCGCGCTGCCCTGCCCATGGGGCCGTGCGGCAGTTGCGGGCACCCCGACGGACCGGGCTCCTGCGCGGTGCACTGAGCCACTACAGCCGCCCTGCATCACCCCCACTGAACAAGGAGAGTCCTCCATGCCCGTCACCCAGATCACCCTGCTGCGCGGCTACGAGCCAGAGGTGCAGGAGCGCCTGGTGCAGCGGGTCTCGGACGCTGTGCGTTCGGTGATCAACAGCGCCGAAGCCGGAACCACCACCTTCATTCAGGAGGTCAGCACCTACCGGCGTGACGGCCGTGTGTTCACGGGTGGCGCCACCGCGCACCCATTGGCCAGCGAGGTGGTAACCCGCTTCCTGGAGGCCATGCAACAGCGCGACCTGCCCACGGCCCAGGGCTTCCTGGCGCCTGGGTTCACCATGTGCTTTCCCGGAGGCGCCCGCTTCTCAACGTTGGATGAATTGGTGGCTTGGGGTCGAACTCGCTACCAGCAGGTGGCCAAGCGTCTCGATCGCTTCGATGAGTGCTGGACGCCCCAGGGCACCGTGGTGTACTGCCACGGCACCTTGCACGGTACCTGGCTGGACGGCCGCAGCTTCGAGGGTCTCCGGTTCATCGACCGCTTCGTGGTCCGCGACGGTTTGCTGCAACAGCAAGACGTTTGGAACGACCTCGCCGAGCACCGACCGGCCTGAGTCCCCATGCGGGCCGACCGGGCCTGCTTGCATGAACGCCCCGCGGCGCAGGGGTACCGCAGAAGACGTGTGGCCGTGCGCCTTACAGCGCAGCCTCGATGGCCGGGCGCATGTTCTCGGGCTTTTCGGTGGGTTCGAAGCGCTGCAGCACCTGGCCGTCGCGCCCGATGAGGAACTTGGTGAAGTTCCACTGGATGGCACCGTCGGCGGCCGGGCCGGGCGCCTGGGCGCGCAGCCACTGCCACAGCGGGTGGGCCTCGGCGCCGTTGACCTGTACCTTGGCCATCATTGGAAAGCTGACGCTGTAGCGGCTTTGGCAGAAGGCAGCGATTTCCTCATTGCTGCCCGGGTCCTGGCCTGCAAACTCGTTGCTGGGGAATCCAATGACCGTCAGGCCCCGGCCCTGAAGATCCTTCCACAGGGCCTCCAGCCCGGCGAACTGCGGCGTCAGTCCGCAGGCACTGGCGGTGTTGACCACCAGCAGCAGCCGGCCTTTGAAGGCCGCAAGGGGCTGCGGTTGGCCGGCTATGGAGTCGGCGGTGAAGTCGTGGGCCAGGGTGTCGCTCATGGAAGTCTCGCGTGGGCTAGGCGTTGTGTTGAACAGCGCGTCGATGCTATCGACCAAGAATTCCACACGCCCGAGCGGGGGCATGGGACGATCCCCTGCCCCGAGCTCAGGAGCCGTCGACCTGGATAGGTGTCGTCGGCCGTGAGGCGCTGAATGCGCCCCGCCCTGTTTCAGCGCCGAGCGATCAGCAGTGAACCCTTTTCCAGCGGATCGAGGTCAACGCGACTGACGCTGGAGAAACCGGCCTCGTCGATCCAGCCCCGGTACTCCTGCTCGCTGTAGGTGCGCGTGCCGGTCTCGAACAACAGGGTCAGCCTGAAGGCCGCGTGGAAGGCATTGAGGGGCGTGCCGGCCAGGTAGTCATGCACCACCAGCAGCCCGCCCGGGCGCAGGCTGCGCGCAATCTCCGCGATCACCCGACGGTTGTCCTCAGGCTGCTGGTTGTGGCCCACGGACAGGTACAACACCAGGTCGTAGCCCTCACCCCAGCCCAGGTCCAGCACGTTGCCGGCGCGGGTGCTGATGCGTTCGGACAGGCCCGCCGCAGCGATGGAGGCCGGTGTGTCGGTCAGCGCGCTGGGCAGGTCGACGATGACCGCCTGCAGCTGGGGGTGGTGCCGGCAGAAGCGCATGGCGTGCAAGCCGTGCGAGCCGCCCAGGTCCAGCAGACGCTGATGGCCGGGCTCCACCGGGGTGTGGACCACGAGGTCCGGCCCCAGGTCCTGCGCAAAGGCGTGCATGTAGCGTGAGAACAGCGGCCCCAGATGAGGCTCCTCGGACATGCGCTCCCACAGCGTCTGTGCGGGCCGGCCGGCCTTCACCGCGCTGTCCAGCTGGCCCATCATGGCCCAGGCTTCGTAGGTCCACAGCGCGCCTGGCGTGTAGTCGATAGCCCCCGCGCTGGTGAGCCAGCGCTGGGTGCTGGCGGTGTTGGCATAGGCCTCGCCATCGCGCAGCAGGTAACCCAGGGCCACGAGAAAGTCCGCCAGCGTGCGTACGCCCAACCCGTCTGCACCCGTACGCTGCGCCAGCTGGCCAGCATCCAACCCGCCCTGAGACAAGGCCTCGAACACGCCAAGCCGTGCGGCTGCCACGATGGCAGCCGACTTCATCATCGGCATGTAGATGTCGAGCATCGGCAGCTCGGCCGTGCCCGTGGGTTGACAGACGTCGGGCTTGGGATTGAAGGTCAATGAAAGCTCCTTGAGGAAGGCGCGATTCTCGCCAGCGGCGATGCGCCCCTTCAGACGGACGGGAGCGGAGCCTCACCCTGAGAAGCCAGCACCACGCGGTTGCGCCCCTGCGCCTTGGCCTCGTACAAGGCCTTGTCGGCGGCCCCGATCAGACGGTCGGGGTGGCGGGCCTCATCCGTGACCCCGGCCACTCCGAACGAAGCCGTCAGGGGCAGGACCAGTGCGCCAAACCGCGCCGGCGTAGCTTCCAGCGCCGTGCGCAGCGTATCAGCCCGCTCGGCAGCCTGTGCCGTGGCCACGCCCGGCAGCACCACCACAAACTCCTCCCCACCGTAGCGACAGACGAGGTCGGCGGAGCGGGTGTGCCGCGCGATCAGGCGCGCCACATGGCGCAACGCCTCATCGCCGGCCTGGTGTCCGTGGACATCGTTGACCTGCTTGAAGTGGTCGATGTCCAGCAGCAGCACCGACAGGGGCTCCACGGCCTTGTGCGCCTGCGCCAGCAGCTCGGGCAGACGGGCGTCCAGATGGCGTCGGTTGTGCAGGCCGGTCAACGGGTCGCGAAGCGCCTGCTCACGCAACTCGGCCTGCAGGCGTTCGATCTCTTCCAGACGTGCCGAGAGCGTCCGCTGGCTCTCCCGCAACTCGCGCCGCAGTTGGACGGCGGTGCTGGCGCTGCGGTAGGCATCGCGCGTGAGGATCACCAGGTAGTAGCCCAGGTAGGCCAGGCTCAGCCCGGTCACGGGCAGCGAGGTGGACAGATCCACCTGCCCTCCGGTCACCAAGGCCCCGCCCATCGCGCCAGCGACCAGCAGGCCCGCGGATTCAAAGAAGCCCCGGTTGCCGTGGAAGATGACCGGGTGAAGCGTGGCCGAGATGACCAGGGCCAAGCTCACCCAGAGCGGAAAGTGCAGCAACCCGATCCACACCCCGAGCATCAAGGCATCAAGCCGCATGTTGCGTGTCTCGGCGCGCATCGGCTCCGGGGCGTACCGCGAGATGGCGTACAGGGCCTGTGGATAAAGACCAAACCATGCCAGTGCGCCCACCATCGCCGCCACAGGCGCGCTCGTGTCCACCAACTGCGCCACGACCAGCACTGCCAGCACGGCCGAGCAGGCCACGCGGTTGCGGTGGTTCATCCTGACCGCCCAATGGACGGCCGCCGGCTCGGGGGAAGTCATCTCGGCAAGTGGGTGGGCTTTGGTGGACAGACTCGCACGCGATTGTGAATGCCCGCGAGCCACCTGACGATGGACGTGGTGCCTTCAGAGGGCATGAAGTGGCACCATCCGACCTTGAGAGCCAACGCAACGGCGTTTCCGGGCTCACTCCTCTTGGAAGGAATGCACATGACAAGGCAACGAGACCCCGCCTGGCTGGCCGCGCAGTACAACAACCGGGCCCGGGTGCCCGGTCATGGCGAGATCCTGGCACGGTGGGCTCAAGACTCGGCGGCGGTGCGCAGCGCGGTGCCGTGCCGACTGGACCTGGCCTACGGCGCCTCACCCGCGGAGCGACTGGACGTCTTCACCGCCAGACAGGCTGCAAACGGGCGCCGCGCCGGCACCGGTGTCGGCGCCGCTCGCCGAAAGGCCGCACCGCGCACGCAGGCAGCCCAAGGGGCTCCGTTGATGGTCTTCATCCACGGGGGATGGTGGCGATCTCTGGACAAGTCAGACCACTCCTTCGTCGCCCCACCCTTCACGGCCGCCGGCGGCGTGGTGGTGGTGCCGAACTACGCCCTGTGCCCAAGCGCCAGCATGGAGGAGATCGCGCTGCAGATGGCCCGCAGCCTCGCCTGGTGCTGGCGAAACGCACGCGACCTGGGTGCCGACCCCGAGCGCATCTCGGTCGCCGGCCATTCGGCGGGCGGCCATTTGGCAGCCATGATGCTGTGTGCCTTGTGGAAGCGGCTGGGCGACGACCTGCCGGCTGACCTGGTCAAGTCGGCCCTGTCGATCTCAGGGGTGTTCGACCTGGAGCCGATCCGCCGAACGCCCTTCCTGCAACCCGATCTGCGGCTCACGCCCCAGTCGGTGCGTCGCCTGAGCCCGGCCGGCTTTCCCGCACCCCGGGGCACCCTGCGGGCCGTGGCCGGGGCGCTGGAGAGCGAGGAGTTTCTGCGACATAACCGCCTGATCCGTCGGCGCTGGGGTGACCGCGCCGTGCCCGTGTGCGAGAGCATCGCAGAGGCAGACCACTTCACGGTGGTCGACGGATTGACACGCGCCGACAGCCGCTTGCAGGACCTGACGCTGCAGATGCTTGGCCTGGATGCCACGAACTGAACGGCCTGGGACCACAGAATTGATTTCTATCAGCCCTTACCCAGGGATTGCCTGACTCAATCACACGGATTGAAGCTTTCGATTGGCCCGGCCTTTCAGGCTTTGGTAACGTGCAGGTTGTTGGTTGTCCAAGACAGCAACAGACAGACCGCAATCCCTTCGCAGAACCCCAACTCACAGGAGCCAATCCCATGGGACTCAAAGGAACCAAGACCGAGCAGAACCTGAAGGACGCCTTCGCCGGCGAATCCCAGGCCAACCGCCGTTATCTGTATTTCGCAAACAAGGCTGACGTGGAAGGCCAGAACGATGTGGCCATGCTGTTCCGCTCCACCGCCGAAGGTGAGACCGGCCACGCCCACGGCCACCTCGAGTTCCTCGAGAACGGCTCGGGTGACCCGGCCACCGGCCTGCCCATCGGCTCCAGCCGTCAGAACCTGACGGCCGCCGTGGCTGGCGAGACGCACGAGTACACCGACATGTACCCGGGCATGGCCAAGACCGCTCGCGACGAAGGCTTCGACGAGATCGCCGACTGGTTCGAGACCCTGGCCAAGGCCGAGCGCTCGCACGCCAACCGCTACCAGAAGGCCCTGGACGCGCTGGTCGACTGAAGACCCCGCTGCCGCCTGAAAACAAGGGGCCTCGCGCCCCTTGTTTTCCATGAGACCCTGCCCCCATTCAACCCGCATCCGACGAGAGACTCCCCATGCGCGAAGGCAACCTGGAAGCCCCGACCCGCCACCCGCTGGACTGGAAGAACCCCGAGTTCTACGACGAACGCTCCGCCCTGAAGGAGATGGAGCGGGTGTTCGACATCTGCCACGGCTGCCGCCGCTGCGTGAGCCTGTGCCAGAGCTTCCCCACGCTGTTCGACCTGGTGGACGCCACCGACGACGGCGAGGTGCACGGCGTGAAGAAGGAAGCCTACTGGAAGGTCGTGGACCAGTGCTACCTGTGCGACCTGTGCTACATGACCAAGTGCCCGTACACGCCGCCCCACGCGTGGAACCTGGACTTCCCGCACCTGATGCTGCGTGCCAAAGCCATCAAGCACAAGAAGGGCGAGGTCAAGGCCAGCGAGAAGCTGCTCGCCTCCACCGACACGCACGGCAGCTTTGCCGGCATCCCGATCGTGGTGCAGGCCGTCAATGCGATCAACAAGACGAAGTTCGCGCGCAAGTTGATGGACAGCCAGCTTGGCGTGCACCCCGACGCCTGGATGCCCACCCTGGCTCCTCAGCGCTTCCGCTGGGGCCGCCCCATGAACAACACCACCTTCCCCGCCGTCAACGGACAGCGCACCCCGGGCAAGGTGGCCATCTTCTCCACCTGCTACGTCAACTACAACGAGCCGGGCATCGGCGAAGACCTGATCAAGCTGCTGGACCACAACGAGATCCCCTACGTCATCGTCGACAAGGAGAGCTGCTGCGGCATGCCCAAGCTCGAGCTGGGCGACCTGGACTCCGTGGGCAAGAGCAAGGAAGCCAACATCCCGGTGCTGGCACGCTACGCCAAGGAAGGCTATGCCATCGTCAGCGCCGTGCCCAGCTGCACCCTGATGTTCAAGCAGGAAATCCCGCTGATGTTCCCCGACTGCGCCGACACGCAGGCGGTGAAGAAGGCCATGTTCGACCCCTTCGAGTACTTCATCGCGCGCCACAAGGACGGGCTGCTGAAGACCGACTTCAAGGCCGCGCTGGGCAAGGTGAGCTACCACATCCCCTGCCACGGCCGCGTGCAGAACATCGGCAAGAAGACCGAGGAGATGTTCAAGCTGATTGGCCAGACGGTCGAGGTCAAGCTCAACACGGTGGAGCGCTGCTCCGGCCACGCTGGCACCTACGGCGTGAAGACCGCCTACCACCCGGCGGCCATGAAGATCGGCAAGCCCGTGTTCAAGGCGATGGCCAAGGACGAGCCCGACTTCATCAGCAGCGACTGCGCATTGGCCGGGCACCACATCGCCCAGGGCATGCAGCAAGCAGGCACGCCCGCCAAAGCCTTGCAGCATCCGCTCAGCCTGGTGCGCATGGCCTACGGTCTGTAGGCCGCGGCGCCGCGCCTTCACCGCCTGCTCCGAATCCGTTGCAAGTCCCTTTCCGGCATTCCTCCCGCATTCCCCACCCTTCTTCGACAGGAGTCTGAACCATGGCCACCCTCACCCGTGACAACCTCCTCACCCTCGAGGCCTACGCCAAGATCCGCAAGAGCAGCAAGCCCGAGGCCATCGCCCACCGCAAGCTGCGCAGCGTGGCCCTGGGCGAGCACATGACGCTGCAGTTCGAGGACGAGAAGACCATCCGCCGCCAGATCCAGGAGATGCTGCACATCGAGAAGATCTTTGACGAGGAAGGCATCCTCAGCGAGATCGAGGCCTACGCGCCGCTGATCCCGGACGGCTCGAACTGGAAGGCCACGATGCTGATCGAGTACCCGGACCCGCATGAGCGCAAGCGCGAGCTGGCCCGGCTGATCGGGGTGGAAGACCGCATGTTCGTTGAAGTGGAAGGGCATGCCCGGGTCTACGCCATCGCCGACGAAGATCTGGACCGCGAGAACGACGAGAAGACCTCGTCAGTGCACTTTGTGCGCTTCGAGTTCCCCAAGAGCGCGCGCGAGGCCATCCTGGCAGGCGCCAGCGTCAAGCTGGGCTGCGACCACACCAACTACCCGCAGCACGTGACCATCACCTCGGACACCCTGGCCAGCCTGGCGGGCGACCTGCGCTGATCAGCCGGCTGGCGCTCTGCGCGACAGCGCCAGCGAGTGCGCGGTGTAGACCGCCAGCCCGGCCCAGATGAGGACGAACCCCGCCAGACGCTGGCCGTCGAAGGGTTCACCGAAGATGACCACGCCGATGGCCAACTGCAGCGACGGCGACAGGTACTGAAACAGGCCCACCGTGGCCAGTTTCAGTCGGCGGGCCGCCGCAGCAAACAGCATCAGCGGCACGGCGGTCAGCGGGCCAGCCATGACCAGCCAGAACGTCAAGCTGGGTGAGCAGGTGGCCAGTGCACCCTGCCCGCTCCACGTGATCAGGCCCAGCCAGGGGAGCACCAGGGGAGCGATCAACAGCGTCTCCAGGGTCAAACCCTCCAGCGGCCCCAGCACGGAGGTCTTGCGCAGCAGGCCGTAGACGGCAAACGTGGCCGCCAGCGCCAGGCCGAGCCAGGGCAGACGGCCGGTGTGCCAGGTCAGCCACATCACCCCCGCTGCAGCAAAGGCCACGGCCACCCACTGGATGCGCTTCAGCCGTTCGCGCAGCACCACCACACCCAGGCACACGCTGATCAGCGGGTTGATGAAGTAGCCGAGGCTGGCCTCCACCACCTGAGCCGATTGCACGGCATACACATAGAGCAGCCAGTTCAGCGCGAGCAGTAACCCGCTGGCCAGCGGCATCAGCATCTGCCGGGGCGACTTCATGAGTGTCCCCAGCCAGGCCCAGCGACGCAGCAGGGCCAGCACGCCCAGCAGGAAGACCAGCGACCACGCCGAGCGGTGCAGCGCGATCTCCAGCGACGAGACAGTGGCCAGTTCGCGCAGGTACAGGGGATACAAGCCCCAGATGCCGAAGGCCAGCAGGGCGTAGAGGGCACCGGAGTTCATGAGACGCGCTCATTGTCACCGGCGAACGCGCGGCCGGCGGCGCCACAATGTGCCCATGACGATGGCCGCTCAGACTGGCGGGGAAGACCCCGCACCACGCTGGCGTACCGTCACGGCCCTGGGCAGCGCGCAAACCCTGTCATGGGCCAGCAGCTACTACCTGCCCGGCGTGCTGGCCGCACCCATGGCCCGGGACTTGGGCATGTCGGTGCCTACAGTGCATCTGGCGTTCTCGCTGGCGCTCATCGTCTCCGCCCTGGTAGGCCCGGCAGCGGGCCGAGCCATCGACCGGCGCGGCGGTCGCCCCGTGCTGCTGAGCACCAACGTGCTGTTCGCGCTGGCCCTGAGCGCGCTGGCCTTCGCCCAGGGAGCCTGGGGTCTGTTCGGGGCCTGGGTGCTGCTGGGTCTGGCGATGGGCAGTGGGCTGTACGAGGCAGCCTTCGCCTCTCTGGTGCGCTTGTATGGTCAGGACTCGCGTAACGCCATCACCGGCATCACCTTGATTGCCGGTTTTGCCAGCACGGTGGGCTGGCCCCTGTCGGCCTGGATGGAGACGCAGTGGGGCTGGCGCGGCGCGTGCCTGGGCTGGGCGGCGCTGCACCTGGTCTTGGGTATCCCGCTGAACCTGATCGTCCCACGGGCCCACCCACTGGCCCACCCACCGGCACACCCCCCAGCTGCTGCCGCGAGCGCAGCCTACGACAAAGCTGCGAACACCGAAGCCGCGAGCTCAAGCACCGGGCCCGCCGCCGATACCGCCCTGCACGTCACACCGCAGGGCGATCTGCGCACTGCCGTGCTGCTGGCCACCGTGTTCGCCCTGGTCTGGTTCATCAGCACGGCCATGGCCACCCATTTGCCAGCGCTCCTGCAAGCCGGTGGAGCCACGCTGGCCACCGCTGTGGCGGTGGGCGCGCTGGTGGGCCCGGCACAAGTGGCCGGCCGATTGCTGGAGTTCGGGCTGCTGCGGCGGATTCACCCGCTGCTGTCGGCCCGCCTCGCGGGGCTGGCGCATCCTGCGGGCGTGCTGGTGCTGATGGTGCTGGGCGGTCCGGGTGCGGCGGCCTTTGCCCTGCTGCACGGTGCCGGCAACGGCATCATGACCATTGCCAAGGGCACGCTGCCGCTGGTGCTGTTCGGCCCGGCGGGTTACGGCGCCCGACAGGGCTGGATGATGATGCCGGCGCGGGTGTCGCAGGCCCTGGCGCCCGTGCTCTTCGGTCTGGCACTGCAGCGCTGGGGGGCGCAGGCGCTGTGGCTGTCGGCCGCGCTCGGCCTGCTGGCCTTCACGGCGCTGATGGCCATCAAGCCGCAGCGTGAGAACGCAACGCCGCCCTGAGCTGCGCCTGCACCGCCTCGCGCAGGCTCTCTGGTGCCACCACGGCCACCTCTCCCCCATGGCGCAGCACATCCATGACGAGCTCGGTCTCGTTGGCGTACGGGACGCGCAGCTCGAACCGGCCATCCGGCAGGTGCCTGGATTTCTGCCTGGGATGCCACTCCTCGCGGCTGACCCAGCGCGCGGCCTCGGCAGAGAACACCAGCGTGGCCCACTGGGCGCGCGCGCCGGCAAAGATGCCGTAGCCGGCGTCCAGGGCTGACTCCACTGTCTTCACCGGCACCTCGCGCGCCTTGAGCTCCAGGATGGAGGCCTGCTCCACGGCATCAAGCGCAAAGCGCAGCAACTGCTCCTTCTGGTGGCACCAGGCGTCCAGGTACCAGGTGTTGCGGTAGTGCACCAAGCGCTGCGGCGACACGTCGCGCTGGGTCACGGCCCGTCGGCCGCGCGTCTCGTAACGCATGTGCACGCGGCGCCGGCGCACCAGGGCATCACCGAAGAGCTCGAACCACTTGCTGGGCACAGGCCGACGGCCCGCGCTGACGATGCGCACCCGGCGCATGAGCGCACTGGCCTGCCTGTCGTCAGGGCCGAGCATGCCCTGCAACTTCTCCAGCAGGGGCTGCAGGTGGCGCGACAACACGCCCCCTTCGTCCAGCCCCTGGATGAGCTGGTGCATGGTCAACAAGGCGTGGATTTCGCGCTCACTGAACCAGACCCCGGGCAGCTCGTGCTGCACCGGGCCGCGCCCGCTCGCGGCCTGGAGCTTGTAACCACGCTCGAAGGCGTCCCAGACGATGGGCGCGTCCATGCGATCGCGCAGGTATTGGATGTCGCGCTTGAGGGTGGCAGGCGACACCTCCAGCTCAGCCAGCAGGGTGGCGAAGTCCACGCAGCCACGCGACTTGATCAGCGCCTCGATGCGGTAGAAGCGTTCGGAGCGATCCATCGAGCCTCCTGAGACCATGAAGGGCCCGGCGGCTGGTGGGAGGGGCCGCCTGGGCAATGGCTCGGATTCTGGGGGCAAAGCAGGGCCCCGGCGGTTGGCAAGGCGACAGCTTGGCCGAGGACCACCGGGCGCCACGCCACCCTGGGGCAGTCCCGGACTGCAGACCTTGCGTACAGCGGCGATAATCCGGGGTTGCGGGGTGCGAGCCCCAAATTCCTTCTGGCGGCGGTCGTGCCTCGAACGGGCGGCCGCACACAAGACACTGCGGAAACCCCGATGGCCAAGACACCGCCCAAGACCACCGTTTCCAGTGAAGGCCTGCGCTACCACTCGAAGGTGCCCGGCTCCCCCTTCGTGGCCACCGGCCACTTCGGCGCCGCCACGATGTCCTGCTTTCTTTGTGGCAAGCACCGGCCCCGGGCTCAGCTGAAGTCGCGCAAGCTGATGGGCAAGACGCACTTCGTGTGCGCGCCCTCCTGCAAGGAACTCGAAGCGACGCTCACCGCCCGCTGATCCGCCCCGGATCTTTGCTCGCAGGCCGGCCTGCGAGGGCCAGCAGTTCGTCTTCGCCCAGGGTTTCGCGTTGCAGCAATTGCTGCGTGGCGGCGTCCAGCGTGTCGCGGTGGCTTTGCAGCCAGGCCGAGGCACGGTCCATCGCAGCCTTGACCAGTGAGCGCACAGCGTCGTCCGCCTGTTGCGCCGTGGCCGCCGCGGTGCCGGGCTGTGCGGGTATCTGTGCAACTTCTGGCAGGAATCGGGGCCGTTCGCTCGCCCAAGCCACGGGTCCGAGCGTGTCGTCCATGCCGTAGCGCAGCACCATGTCACGGGCCAGGTCGGTGGCCTTGGCCAGGTCGGTGGCCTTGGCCAGGTCGTCAGCAGCGCCCGTGGAGGGCTCGCCGAACACCACCTGCTCTGCGGCCCGCCCCGCCATCAGCACCGTCAGCCGGTCCAGCAACTCGCTTCTCCGCTGCACATGCCGGTCTTCTGAAGGCCGCTGCAGCGTGTAGCCCAGCGCACCGATGCCACGCGGGATGATCGAGACCTTGTGCACTCGGTCGGCGCCCGGCAGAGACAGGGCCACCAGCGCGTGCCCCAGTTCGTGGCAGGCCACCAGGCGCCGCTCCGACTCGGACAACAGCCCATGCCGCTTCTCGATGCCCGCCACGATGCGCTCGATGGCCAGGGTGAAGTGCTCCAGCGTCACGGCCGCAGCGCCCAGCCGCGTGGCGGCCAGCGCGGCCTCGTTGACCACGTTGGCGAGGTCGGCCCCCGCCAGACCCACGGTGATGCCCGCCACCTGATCGAGGTCGGTCTCCGGTGCCAGCATGATCTTGCGGGCGTGCACGCGAAGGATGGCCAGACGCCCCAGCCGGTCGGGCCGGTCCACCAGCACCTGGCGGTCGAAGCGGCCGGCGCGCAGCAAGGCCGGATCCAGCACCTCCGGCCGGTTGGTGGCCGCCAGCAGCACCACGCCCACGCTAGGGTCAAAGCCGTCCAATTCCGACAGCAGCTGGTTCAGGGTCTGCTCACGCTCATCGTGCCCGCCGGCGATGGTGAAAGCGCCACGGGCCTTGCCCAGAGCGTCCAGCTCATCGATGAAGATGATGGCCGGCGCTTGCGACCGGGCCTGTTCGAAAAGGTCCCGCACCCGTGCCGCGCCCACGCCGACGAACAGCTCGATGAACTCTGAACCGTTGATCGAGAAGAAAGCCACACCCGCCTCACCCGCCACGGCCCGGGCCAGCAGGGTCTTGCCCGTCCCCGTGGGGCCCATCAGCAGCACGCCCTTGGGCATGCGCGCACCGAGGCGGCCATGGGCTTTGGGGTCTTTCAGGAAATCCACGATCTCCTGCAACTCGGCCTTGGCCTCG
>CAISJH010000329.1 GCA_903885585.1 uncultured beta proteobacterium | reverse complement strand
CCGGCACCAGCCCGGCCAGGAACATGTCGAGGATCGGCACCCGCGCCACCACTGCCACCATGATCAGCGGCACCGAAGGCGCCAGCAGGACGCCCAGCGCACTGGCGCTGGTGACCAGCCCGATGCCGCGCCGCTCCGGGTAGCCCGCACGCAGCAGCAGCGGGAGCAGCAGGCCACCGACTGCGAGGATCGTGACGCCGCTGCCACCGGTGAAAGCGGTGAAGGCCGAACACAGCATCGCGGTCGCGAGCACGGTGCCGCCAACGCCGCCCCCGAAAAGCGCGACGAAGAGCGCACTCAGCCGCTGCGCAGCACCGGTGCGCGCGAACACCAGACCCGCGAGTGTGAACAGGGGAAGCGCCGGCAACGGCGGGTTGACCGTGATCGCATAGTGCGAGAGCGCCACTGAAGCCAGCGGCAGACCATCGCCCCAGAAAAGCAGCAGCGCCAGGCCGCCGAGAAAAGCAAAGATCGGCGCACCTGCCAGCAGCGCCGCCACCAGCAGCAACACGGCCAGCCCGATGGGCACGACCTGGCCGTCGAAGCCCAGGCCGAGGGCGATGCCGGCGCCGGGCGCGGCGATCGCCCAGAGCCAGCGCCACCCCATGCGGGCCGAGCAGCGCGCACCGAGCTTGGCACCTAGCAGCAGGAAGCCCACGGGCATCACCGCCTGCACCCACCAGGTCGGCATGCCGTAGGCGAGTTCATGGGCCGCCGAGATCTCGGTGGCGACGAAGCGGCCGCTGGCCAGCGCCAGCACGCCGCACACGCAGGCCGAGGCAACGTGGGCAAAGAGGTGCAGTCGCTGTTGCCAGACCGCGCCGACAAACTGCGCCAGGCTGCTGCCGAGTGTCGTGAGGTGTCCGTGGCGCTCGGCAGCCAGTGCGCCGGCCATCGCCAGCACGAGCCCGAGGTGCTGAACCAGGACGGGCGCGTTGTCGATGCCGCGGCCCAGCGTGGGCCGCAGCGCCACCTCGATCGCCGGAATCAGCACCATCAGCGCGAGCGCCAGCGAAGCCAAGGCGTTGTCAACTGACCAGCGCACCGCGGCCGAAGAAGGCGCCGGCTGCGCCGTCGAAGGGTTCGTCAACTCAGCGCCCCCGTGTGGCGCGGAAGGCCTTCAGGTGAGCGAAGACTTCGTCGAAGGTCTCGGAGGGCACCATCGTGCCGCGGATGCGCGGGTACAGGCGCTCAGCAAGCTGATCCCACTCGCGCATCTGTTCGGCGTTGGGGCGGTTCACGACGAGGCCGCGCTTCTTCATCGCCTCCACCGCCTCGTCGACTTCCTTGCGGGCCTGCGCGCGCATCGCGATGCTGGCGCTTTCGCCGCTCGTGCGCAGCGCCTGCTGCGCCGCGGGGCTCATCGTGTCCCAGGCTCGGCGCGTCAGGGCGAGGGCGCCCACGATCGGCGCCCAGTTGATCTCCAGCATGTGCGAGGCCGTGCCGAAGACCTGGGTGGCCAGAGCGAAGTACGGCGTCGACGGGACGACGTTGATCATCCCGGTCTGCATGGCCGGCAGGATGTCGGTGGTCTCCAGGGGAACCGGCGTATAGCCCAGGCTCTTCATGATCGCCTGCTGTTCGGGCTCGCTGCCCCAGGCGAAGAACTTCATGCCCTTGTAATCGTCGGGCCGCAGCGCGGGGTCCTTCGAGAAGAAGCGCACCCAGCCGGCGTCGCCCCAGCCGATGATGACGAAGCCGCGCTCGAGCACCCGCTTCTCGATCGACGGACGCATCTTCTCGCGTACATGGTCCACCTCCTCCCAGCTGCGAAACAGCAGCGGAAGGTTCTGCAGCGCGGCGAT
>CAISJH010000328.1 GCA_903885585.1 uncultured beta proteobacterium | reverse complement strand
TCGTCGACAGTGCTACCGACACCGTCACCGAAGCAGCCAACGCCGGCACGGACACCGTGCAGACCACCTTGAGCACCTTCACGCTGCCGGCTAACGTCGAGCAACTGGTGTTCACGGGCGGCGCGGGCAGCGGCACCGGCACCGGCAACGCTGATGCCAACACGATCACCGGCGCCTCAGGCAACGACAGCCTGGCAGGCCTTGCGGGCAATGATTCGCTGGTGGGACAGGCCGGGAACGACATGCTGGACGGAGGCGCCGGGACTGACACCTTGCGAGGTGGAGAGGGTGACGACACCTATGCGGTGGACAGCAACTTGGATGTGGTCATTGAGAGCGCCGGCGGCGGTACAGCCGACACGGTACTTGCGTCGATCGACTACCTGATTGCGGACGAGATCGAGATCCTGACGCTCGCCGGCTCTGCAGAGATCGGCGTGGGCAACGCTCTGGCCAACACCTTGACCGGCAATGCCAGCGCCAACATCCTGGCCGGTGATGCTGGCAACGACACGGTCTATGGTGGCGACGGTGCAGACGAGGTCTACGGTCAGGAGGGCAACGATGTCCTCTACAGCAGCAACGACGCCAATGCGCCCGATAGCGCGGTGGATGTGCTGGTCGGCGGGCCGGGTGACGACATGTACTACGTCGGCTCCAGCAACGACGTTGTGGTGGAGTGGACTGGTCAGGGCACGGACACCGTGGTGGTGAACAACCCCAACGGGTACTACCTGCCCGATAACGTGGAGAACATGACGCTGCAGGGCAACACGCCCTTCGGCATGGGCAACGCACTGGACAACCGTATCACGGGCAATGGGCTTGGCAACTTCCTGCTCGGTGGCGCGGGCAACGACACCCTGCTAGGCGGCGCAGGAACCGACATGCTCCTGGGAGGCACCGGAAGCGACCTGTTCCGCATCACGCTGAACACCGGCCTCGATATCGTGGCCGACTTCGAGACGGGCGCTGACCAACTCGACCTCAGTGCGCACGGCTGGGCCTTCTACGCCAACCTGCCGGCCAGCCAATGGAGCCAGCAGGGATCTGACGCCATGCTGAACCTTGGCGGAGGTGACCTGGTCCTCTTGATGGGGATAGACCTCGTGACGCTCGGGACAGACACCATTCCCGGCGGCACAGCCGCTTCCATCATCATCGGCACGTCAGGTGCCGAGACCGTCGATGCAGGCGCCGGGAACGATGTGGTCGTGGCTGGTGCTGGCAATGACAGTCTGCTGGGCAATGACGGCGACGACATTCTGAGCGGTGGCGAGGGCGATGATTCGGTAGCTGGCGGCACCGGAGCCGACACACTCACTGGCGGCGCAGGCGCGGATGTGTTAATACTGTCCACCGCAGGCCTCTCGGGCCTCACGCTGGCCACAGCCGACCGGATCACTGACTTCCTAACGGGCTCGGACGTGCTACGCCTGGGACTGGCAGGTACCGCCACCAATTACAGCGAAGCTGGAACATCCGTGGCCGATTTCGCGACCGCGTTGGCGGCAGCCAATACCGCGCTGGGAGCGCTGAATGGCGGACCCGGCGGCGCCGATGCGCAGCTCTATAACTTCCAGTTCGACGCCACCAACGGCTACCTCTTCATCGACCGCAACAGCGATGGCGTGGCCGACGAGGTGATCCTGCTGGTGGGTATCGACAACACCGAGATCGCGCCATCAGACATCGGCGTGCCTTGAGGAAGGGGTGGCAAGCGAAACACGCACCCTTGGCACTGTTGTTCGACTGTTCGACCGTTTGGGCCAAGGGCATCATCCACGGGCGCTCCGGTGAGCACTGACAAGCCAAGGCATCGTCCGCGCACCGCACAGAAGAGAACGTGAACATGAATCACACACTTCGGCTCGCACAGTTCACTACCGCGCCTGCAAGACGGCTTCGACGAGCAGTTGCAGCCGGTATGGGCACCATCTCTGCTCTGCTCGCCGCCTGCGGTGGCGGAGAGGTGAATGAGGACATCCGCCGTGAGCCGCTGGCCGTCACGGCCACCAGTGCTGCCCCGGTCTATGACCGGGACGACCTATACCGCTTCTTTGCCATTGCCTTCGGCGCCGCCCCGGGCGTCACCTACATGGGGCAGTTGAAGGATGCCGCTGATGCGGGCATGTCCATCAAGGCGATCGTGAACGTCTTCACCACCAAGCCCCAGTTCCTGGAGACCTATCCCGCCTCGCTGACCCATCAGGAGTACGCGCAGAAGCTGGTGGACAACGTGGTGGGCACGAGCGCCAACGCCGCGGCCAAGGCCGAGGCGGTAACCGACATCGTGGCGGCCCTGTCGCTGCCCAACTGGACGCGCGGGGACATCACCTACGCCATCTTCAACAACCTGGCCCAGAAGCCGGCAAACGACGCCAAGTGGGCGGGTACAGCCAAGAAGATGGCCAACCAGGTGGTCTACGCGAAGCATTACACCGAGACCATGAAGGTGGACACCATCGACCTGACACAGCTGCGCGCCGTGGTGAAGACGGTCACGGAAGGTACAGCCATCAGCGGGGTGGACCTCGGCACGCTGATCCAGAGCGCGGTGCAGGCGGCTGTGGCCCAAAGCCGCAACCTTGCCCCGCTGGCGCGTGCTATGGCAGACCGGCCGGCCGTGCAGGCTGGCGCGAGCGTGCCCTTGGACGGGCGCACGAGCTTCGACTTCGAAGGCCTGCCGATCGCCTACACCTGGAAGCTCGACAGCCAGCCGGCGGGAAGCGCGGCCACGCTGACGTCGACCAACTCCGCACAGACCAGTTTCGTGGCCGATGTCCCGGGCCAATACGTGGCTTCACTGGTCGTCAACGATGGGGCCTCAGACAGCAAGCCCTCGCGCGCAGTGGTCACGGCGCTGCCCGCAGGTGCCCTGACTGCCGGCCAGGCCGTCGTGACAAGCCTCAACACCAAGGCGTGTGCAGCCTTGACGGGTTGTGCGGCCACCGTGCTGTCGGATTTCCTGTTGACGTTCAACCAGTGCACGATCTCCAAGGTCGGGCCGGCGGTGTCGCTGTCGCGCCCCGGCATGGAGCCGATCTCGGCGGCCTTTGATGGCAGCGTGGTCGACCGGGCTGCCATCAGCGGACAGTACCTGAGCATCAACGTACGCGGGCAGGTGGCGACCGACCAGGTCAACATCGAGATTGACAAGGACACTGGCGTGGTGGTCGGGGCTACGGGCTCCTCGACTTCGCAAGGGGTCACCCGCACCATCGACTGCAAGGTTGTCGCCTCGGGCACCTTCCCGGCCACGGCGGCCGTGCCGGCCATCACCACGGTGGCCGAGTTGCTGAAGGCACTTGATCCCCCGGGAGTGCAAGGTTGTGACCAACGGCGCCGCCTTCGCGGCGTGTGGCAGCACTTCAGTGCCCGACTTCAGTCTGACCGTGGGCACCTGCACCCTGGCCAAGGTGGGCGACACGCTGTCTGTGTCCAGAAATGGTTCAGCCCCCATCAGTTCGAAGCTCAACGGGGAAGCGCTGGATGTCGTGGGCGAGGCGTTTGACGCGGTCGGTACGCCCCTGGGCTACATCGCCCTCGGGGTGGCCGACGCTGACCCTTCAGCCGGGTCGCAGCAGTCGATCACCGTGCGCATCACCCCGTCCAAGATGGCTGCCACCATCACTGCCACGGACTTCCGCAACGGCGCATCAAACCAGATCACCTGCTGATCACTTACGGCACCGCCCGTGCCGCTGCCGAAAGTCCCAGGGGGTTTCGGCAGCAGCGTCGGCGTGCACGCCGCGCAGGCTGGAACGTGCCGCGGCTTCCTGCTGCAAATACGGGCTGCGCCCGTGCACATCGCGCCAGGCCCAGGCGTGGCCTTGGGCCACCAGGGCGGCGTTGACGTCCACGCCGCCCACGCTAAGGGCCCCGAGCGTGCGACGGTAGTCGTCTTGGCCGTAGACGCGCAAGGAAGCCGGCTGGCCCTGGCCCTGCCCCTGCCTCAGGACATGCTCTCGCAGCGCGGCCGTGGCCTGGCGGCCCCAGGCTTGGCAGGTCTCCGGCGCATCGATCCCGCGCAGGCGCACCGCCACCAGCGGTGCACCAGGCTCGTCGGGCTGGAACCACAGCGTGTCGCCGTCGACCACGCGCGTGACCTGGCCGGGCAGCACCCGGGCGGCGGCCTGCACTGAGGTGGCGGCCGCCCACACCGCCAACGCCAACGCCAACCCCAGGACATCGGCTGCAGCCCAGGCCCTCAGGCCTCTCGCTCGGCGGTGGCGCCGGCCCAGGGCTGCCGGCTGGGGCGGCCACTCTCGGGCATGGGCGTGTTCGGCAACGGACATGGGTGCATTCTGAGCCGGGCGCGATACTGGCCCTGGCCCTGGATCAAGCGCAGAGTTGCTGTCGACCTTGATCCGTTGCCAGGTCTGCGCCTGTGTCTGCAAACACCTCTGCCCCGATGCCTAAACCCATGACTGCCCCCCTGTCCACGCTCGACACCCCCGCCGCCTTGCTGGACGAACGCAAGGTTGCCGCCAACATCGCCCGGATGCAAGCGCGCATGAACGCGCTGGGCGTGGCCTTTCGGCCGCACGTGAAGACTGCCAAGTGCGTGGAGGTGGCGCGCCTGCAGCGCGCCGCTGGAGCGCAAGGCATCACGGTGTCCACGCTGAAAGAGGCGCAGGCCTTCTTCGGCGCGGGCTTTGATGACATCCTTTATGCGGTAAGCATCATTGGCTCGCGGCTGCCTCAGGTGCAGGCCCTGCGCGAGCAGGGCTGCGGCCTCAAGATCACGGTGGACTCCCTCGAAGCCGCGCAGGCCGTGGCTGCGTACGGACAGGCTCACGGCCACAGCTTTGACGTGCTGATCGAGGTGGACACCGACGGTCACCGTGCCGGGGTGCTGCCCCACTCGGCCGCCCTGCTGGAGATCGGCCAGGCCCTGCACACGGGTGGTGCCCAGCTCGCCGGCGTGATGACGCACGCCGGGGCCTCCTACAACCTCTACACCGAATCCGAGCTCGTGGCCTTTGCCGAGCAGGAGCGCAGCGGCTGTGTCACGGCTGCGCAGCGCCTGCGGGAGGCCGGGCTGCCCTGCGCCATCGTGAGCGTGGGTTCCACACCCACGGCGCTCTCCGCAGCGCACCTGCAGGGCGTCACCGAAGTGCGCGCCGGGGTCTACGTGTTCCAGGATCTGGTGATGGCGGGCGTGGGCGTATGCACGCCTGAGGACATTGCGTTGAGCGTGCTGGGCACGGTGATCGGCCACCAGCCGGACAAGGGCTGGGTGCTGATCGACGCCGGCTGGATGGCGCTGAGCCGCGACCGCGGCACCCAAGCCCAGCCGGTGGACCGCAAGTACGGACTGGTCTGCGCCGAGGACGGCACGGCCCTGCCGGAGTGGATCGTCTCAGCCGCCAACCAGGAGCACGGCATCGTCTCTCGCGTGGACGGCGCGGCCGACGCGTCACTGCGCGAGCGCTTCCCCCTGGGCAGCCGGCTGCGGGTGCTCCCTAACCATGCCTGCGCCACGGGTGCGCAGTTCGACAGCTACCACCTGGTGAAGGAAGACGGCAGCGTGCAGGTGTGGCCGCGCTTTGGAGGCTGGTAAGAACGCGCGCCACCATCGGTCCATCACCTGGCGCCAGGCCTACTTCTTGCCCAGCCCCATGGCCTTGCCTACCTCGGTATAGACCTGGACGCGCTGGCGCATGAAGGCGTCCATCTGGTCCACGCCCACGTTGACCAGTTCGAAGCCGCTCTTGGCGGCCAGTTCCCTCATCTCCGGGTCGGCATTGAGCGAGGCCCAGAGGTCCGACAGGCGCTTGCGCGCCTCGGGCGGTGTGGACTTGGGCACGCCAATGCCGCGGAAGGCGCCGTCCACCCAATCCACACCCAGCTCCTTGAAGGTGGGCACGTCCGGCATCAGCGGATGGCGCCTGTCCATGGCCACGGCCAGGGCGCGCACGCGGCCCTTGTTGTTGATGGCGAACGCGGTGTAGGACATGGTGCCGTCCACCTGTGCGCCCAGCACAGCGGTGGCGAGGTCGCCCGTGCCCTTGTAGGGCACGTAGGTGGTCTTGACACCGAAGTCGCGGTTCAGGCGCTCATGGGCGGCATGGTTGGCGGAGTTGAGCCCGGAGCCCGCGAGGTTGAGCTTGTTCGGCTGGGCCTTGGCCACGCGGATGAAGTCGGCAAACGACTTGATCGGGCTCTGCTCGGGCACCACCAGCGCATCGGGCGTGTAGTGGAACCAGTACACCGGGGTGATGTCCTCCGTCTTGTACTGGACGTTGCCCTCCATAGGCTGCAACACCGTATGCGGCAGGTTCACGCCCACGACCGTCACGCCGTCGCCGGGCAGGGTGTTCATGGTCGTCCACATCAGCGCACCGCCGGCACCGGCCTTGTACTGCACCACGGTCTCCGTGGCCGGGCAGCGCTTCTTCAAGACCAGTTGCTGGTGCCGGGCCGAGAGATCAGACTCACCACCGGGCGGAAAGGCCTGCCAGTACATCAGGTTCTTCTCAGGGCAGGGCTGGGCAAGCGCCGGGGCCGTGAACAGTGCCGTGGCGGACAACACAACCGCCGCAACAGCCGGCAGGCGGGTCAAGCAGGTCAGACGGGTCAAGACGGGCTCCTGAAAATTGCGTGAGAACGCCAGAATGTGCCTGATGCAGGGCCTGTTGTCAGGCCGGGATTGCCCCAAGCTCGGCAGCCTTGCGGTGCACCCCTGGTGACTTGCGGCAAGGGCAGAATCAAGGCCCCTCCCGCCCCTCAGCCCGCATCGGCATTGCGCCGCCAGTCTGCCCATGAACGCCCCCCTGCCCCTGCCCGCCCTGGACGAAGTCCGAGCCCACGAAGCCGAGATGATCGCCATCCGGCACCGCATCCATGAGAACCCCGAGTTGGCCTACCAGGAGAACGCCACCGCCGATCTGGTGGCCGAGTGTCTGCAGCGTTGGGGCTACGAGGTGCACCGGGGCCTGGGCGTGACGGGCGTGGTGGGCACGCTGAAAGTGGGCACCGGCACGCGGCGCATCGGCCTGCGCGCCGACATGGACGCCCTGCCCATCAAGGAAGACAGCGGCAAGCCCTGGGCCAGCAAGGTCTTCGGCAAGATGCACGCCTGCGGCCATGACGGGCACACCGCCATGCTGCTGAGCGCGGCGCGCCACCTGGCGGCCACGCAGCGCTTCGACGGCATCCTGCACGTCGTGTTCCAGCCCGCCGAGGAAGGCCAGGGCGGCGCACGCCAGATGCTGGAAGACGGCTTCCTGGACCTGTTTCCCTGCGAGGCGATGTTCGGCATGCACAACGCACCCGGCCTGCCGGCGGGCAAGTTTGCAGCGGTGCCAGGCTTTGCACTGGCCAGCTCCGACACCGCCATCATCAAGGTGCGGGGCCGGGGCGGCCACGGCGCCATGCCGCAGCATTCCACCGACTGCGTGGTGGCGGCCAGCAGCGTGGTCATGGCACTGCAGACCATCGTGTCACGCAACGTGCCGCCGCTTCAGGTGGGCATCGTCACCGTGGGCGCTTTTCTGGCGGGCGACGCGCCCAACGTCATCCCCGGCGAGGCGGAGCTGCGGCTGACCGTGCGGGCCTTCCACCCCGACGTGCGCGACCTGCTGCAGCGGCGCATCACAGAGATCGCCCAGGCCCAGGCCGCGGTGCACGGCTGCACGGCCGAAGTGGACTACCAGCGGCGCTACCCCATGCTGCACAACCACCCCAAGGAGACCGCCTTCTGCACGCAGGTGGTGCGCGACTGGCTGGGCGAAGACGGCCTGCTGCCCACTGAGCCGGTCACCGGCAGCGAGGATTTCGCCTTCTTCCTGGAGAAGGTGCCGGGCTGCTATGTCTTCATCGGCAACGGCGTGGGCGCAGAAGGTGGCTGCATGGTCCACAACCCCGGCTACGACTTCAACGACGCCTGCTTGTCCACGGGAGCCAGCTACTGGGTCAAGCTGGCCGAGACGTACCTCAAGTCAGCCTAAGGCGGGAGGTAGACCACCGTGACCTCACCCTTGCGCATGATTTCCTCCATGGCCACCCGCCAGGTGCTAGCCGAGCTGATCGCCGGCCATGAGCGTGCGGGTGGTGCGCCCACGGTGTTGGAGGCGGTGGGTGGTGTGGACGCGGCCCGGCGCGTGCAGGAAGGCGAGGCCTTCGACATCGTCGTGCTGGCCGCCAACGCCCTGTCGGCCCTGGAGAGTGCAGGCAAGACGGTGGCCGGCAGCACCGTGGCCCTGGTGCGCTCGGGCGTGTCAGTGGCCGTGCCCGAGGGAGCGCAGCAGCCCGACATCGGCACGGAAGAGGCCCTGAAGGCCGCCGTGCTGGCGGCGTCCACGCTGGGCTACTCCACCGGCCCCAGCGGCACGCACCTGCTCAAGATCTTCGAGCGCTGGGGAATTTTGGAGACGGTGCGCCCGCGCATCGTCCAAGCGCCACCGGGCGTGCCGGTGGCCCGGCTGGTCGCGCAAGGTGAGGTGGCGCTGGGCTTTCAGCAGTCGAGTGAATTGATGCATGTGCCGGGCATCGCCATCGTCGGCCCCTTGCCGCCAGGCGTGCAGATCATGACCACCTTCTCGGCAGCGCTGGCCGCCACCTGTGAGCAACCCGAAGCCGCCCGTGCGCTGCTGGCCAGCATGGCCTCAACCTCGGCGGACGAAGCCAAGCGACGCCAGGGGATGGAACCGGCCTGAACATCAGGCCCGCACGCCGTGGTCCCCGGCCCGCATTTCAAGCGGTGACGATCCAGCCCTCCACGGGGTCGACGTCCCCAGGCATCCCATAACCCGGCTGTCCGGCCGCCCAGGCCGCCTGCACCAGGCACAGCACGGCGTCCAGCCGGTCTCCTGAGGCGTCGTCCACGAGGCTCTCACGCTGCGCGTGCGTGAGCTTCAGGCGCAACCCCAGCCGGGTACGGCCCTGCTCCAGGGCGTCCACGATGTCCTTGCGGGCGATCAGCCGGTCGGCGCTGTCCTGGTTCTTGTACGAGCGGTTGCCGATCAGCTCGTACGCCAGCCAGCCGGGGTAGCCCTCCAGGCCCACGCGAGCCTCGTCGCCAGCATGCAGGCCGGGCAGGCTCAAGCCCGCCGCCAGCAGGCGAGACAAGCCTTCAAAGTACATGAAGCCCACCGGCACGTAGCGCGTCTGCAGCGGGCTGGTGGAGCTGATGCCCGGCATGGCGCCATCGGTACGCCGATGCAGCAGCCGCTGGCCGGTGGGCCGGGTGTTGCCCCACACATCGACCAGGGCGCGGAAGTCCATGCGCGTGGCGCAACGCTGCCGCAATTCCCCCATCACGGCCCGCGCTGAAGCGCCCAGCGCCAGATGCTCGACAAAGGCCCGCGGCAGGCCGAAGGGGAAGTCGAACGCCCCCAGCCACGGGCCGGGCTCGGCCAGCGCTGCCTCAAAGGCGGTGAAGTCCGTGCACACGTCCAGGCGATCGAAGCGCAGCACCGATCCTTGGCGCCGACCGCGGGCCACGGTGATGGGCTTGCGCCGCGTTGGCGCGCTGGTGAAGTCCACCCCCAGCAGCACGGGGGTGTCGAAAGTTGAAAGGAACATGGCTCAATTGTCCGCCGTCAAACTGCAGCGCAGCGGGCAAACGGCGCGGTGTCGGAGCGGCCAGCGCTACAGTGGCCGCATGCAAGCCCACACCCAGTCCCCCCTGAACACCCACCCCGTCCTGGCCGAGGCCACCCGCGGCGGCATCGTCGAATCCTTCCACCGCGGCGCACTCGCCATCGTGGACGCCGACGGTTCCGTCCACACGGCAATGGGCGACATTGAGCGGCCGATCTTTCCGCGCTCGGCCGTCAAGGTGCTGCAGGCCCTGCCCCTGGTGGAAAGCGGCGCGGCAGACCGCCTGGGTCTGACGGATGAGGAACTGGCCATCGCCTGCGCCTCGCACGGCGGCGAAGAGCGCCACGCGCGCACGGCCGCGGCCATGTTGGCCAAGGCCGGCGTGGACGTGAACGCACTGGAATGCGGCGCGCACTGGCCCTACAACGACGCAGCCGTGAAGGCGATGGCCTCCGCAGGCACCCAGCCCACCGCCCTGAACAACAACTGCTCGGGCAAGCACTCGGGCTTCGTCTGCCTGGGCTGCATGCTGGCCGACGGGCACGACGTGGCCGGCTTTCTGCGCGGCTACGTCAAGCCCGAGCACCCCGTGATGCGCGAGGTCACCGCCGCGTTGCAGGACAGCACGGGCTATGACTTGTCCACCGCCGCGCGCGCCACCGACGGCTGCTCCATCCCCACCGACGCCATCCCGCTGCGCCACCTGGCGCACGCCTTCGCCCGCG
>CAISJH010000327.1 GCA_903885585.1 uncultured beta proteobacterium | reverse complement strand
GCGCCCGGCACCGCGCCTTACTTCACGCTGGCCTGGATGCTGCGCGAGAACGGCCTGAGCATGAAGGACGTCAAGGTGGTCAACCTCGAGCCGCAGGCCGCCGCCAACGCCATGATCGCGGGCACCGCCGGCGTCGATGCGGCCATGACCTACGAGCCCTTCCTGAGTGCCGTGCGCGCCAAGCCCGAGGCCGGCAAGATCATCGCCACCACGCTGGACTACCCGATGATCATGGACACTTTCGGCTGTACGCCCAAGTTCCTGGCCGAGAACCCCCGGGCCGCCAAGGCCCTGACCGATGCCTACTTCGACGCGGTGGCCATGATCCGGGCCGAGCCGAAGAAGAGCTTCGAAATCATGGGCGCGGATGTGAAGCAGACCGCCGAGCAGTTCGAGGGCAGCCAGAAGTTCCTGCGCTGGCAGGACCGCGAGGCCAATGCCAAGTTCTTCGCCGGCGAGCATGCCGAGTTCAGCAAGAAGGCGGCCGAGATCCTGCTGGAGGCCGGCATCATCCGCTCGCTGCCGGACATGTCCAAGCTGGCCGACACGCGTTTCCTGAAGTGACACGGCCCGCATCTTGAAGCCGCTGACTCCTGTGGCGCCCGGCACCCGCGTGGTGCTGGGCGTGGCCTTCTTCGTCGTCTTCGTGGCCGCCTGGGCGGTGGCCACGCTGGGCGGCTTCGTCAGCAAGACCTTCCTGGCCGATCCGATCACCATGGTGAAGTCCGGCTGGGTGTTGCTGACGCAGATGGGTTTTGCCGAGGACATCGGCATGACCGTGTGGCGCGTGGTGGGCGGCTTCCTCATCGCCGCCGCCCTGGCCCTGCCGCTGGGCGTGGCCATGGGCGCCTACAAGCCCATCGAGGCCTTCTTCGAACCCTTCGTCAGTTTCGCCCGCTACCTGCCGGCCAGCGCCTTCATTCCATTGCTCATCCTGTGGGCGGGCATTGGCGAGGCGCAGAAGCTCGCTGTCATCTTCATCGGCAGCTTCTTCCAACTGGTGTTGATGATTGCCGTGATCGTGGGCAACACCCGGCGTGACCTGGTGGAGGCCGCCTACACGCTGGGCGTGGGCGATCGGGGGCTGATCCGACGCGTGCTGATCCCGGGCGCGGCGCCCGAGATCGCGGAGACGCTGCGCATGGTGCTGGGCTGGGCCTGGACCTACGTGATCGTGGCCGAGCTGATCGGCGCCTCCAGCGGCATCGGCCACATGATCACCGACAGCCAGGCGCTGCTGGCCACCGACCAGATCATCTTCGGCATCATCGTCATCGGTGTCATTGGGCTGGCCAGCGACCTGCTGTTCAAGGCCGTGAACCGGCGGCTGTTTCCCTGGGCAAGGCTATGAGCCCCCAAGCTCGCGTTCGCTCGCTACCCCCCGAGGGGGCCGTTCGCCGACGGCCCGGTAGAGCCGGTTCCGTGGCTCTGGTTTGGCTGGAGTGTGTCCGTTGACCATCTTGGAGATCCGCGGCGTCGAGCGCCGCTTTGAAGGTGCCGGGGGCGGTACGCTGGCCCTGCAGTCCACCGATCTGGACGTGGCCGAGAACGACTTCGTCACCATCCTCGGGCCCAGCGGCTGCGGCAAGAGCACGCTGCTGCGCATCGTGGCCGGGCTGGACCAGCCCACGGCCGGTGAGGTGCAGCTGGACGGCCAGCGCATCGAGGGCCCGGGCGCCGACCGCGGCATGGTGTTCCAGAGCTACACGCTGTTCCCCTGGCTGAACGTGCTGGACAACGTGTGCTTCGGCCTGCGCGAACGCGGCCTGCCGCGCGCGCAGCAGCTCGACATCGCCCACGGCTTCATCGCCAAGGTCGGCTTGACGGGCTTCGAGCAGCACTACCCCAAGCAGCTCTCGGGCGGCATGCAGCAGCGCACGGCGATCGCCCGCGCGCTGGCCAACGGGCCGCGCATCCTGCTGATGGACGAGCCCTTCGGCGCGCTGGACCACCAGACGCGAGAGCTGATGCAGGAATTGCTGCTGGAGATCTGGGAGGCCGAGCGCAAGACCGTGCTCTTCGTCACCCATGACATCGACGAGGCCGTGTTCATGGCCAGCCGCACGGTGGTGATGAGCGCGCGCCCCGGCCGCATCAAGCTCGACCGCCCCGTGGACCTGCCGCACCCACGGCACTACTCGATGAAGACCACGCCGGCCTTCGCTGCGCTGAAGGAAGAGCTCACGGAGTGCGTACGCGCCGAGGTGTTGGCCGCGCAGCGGGCGCAGCAGCAGCGGTAGCGCGCGTACTGGCGCCGCCCACGACCTGGCACGTACTCTGCTTTCTGTCGGTGCATGTCCTACATCCGCACCAACTTGGAGTCCTTCATGCAACGTCGCACCACTTTGGTGTTCAGCTTGGCCCTTTCGGCGCTGTTCACGCAGGCCGCCCACGCGCAGGCCGCCCTCGATGACATCATGGCCAAGAAGGCCATCACCATCGCCATACCCACTGACTTCCCGCCCTACGGCTTTGTCGGCATCGACCTGAAGCCGCAGGGGCTGGACATCGACATGGCTAATTACATTGGTGCCAAGCTCGGCGCCAAGGTGGAACTGGTGCCGGTGACCAGCGCCAACCGTATCCCCTACCTGCAGACCAAAAAGGCGCACCTCGTCATCTCCACGCTGGGCAAGAACGCCGAGCGCGAGAAGGTGATCGACTTCACGGCCGCCTATTCGCCCTTCTTCCAGGCGGTATTCGCCGCCAAGTCGCTGCCCGTCAAGACCTTTGCCGACCTGGGCGGCAAGACGCTGGCCGTGACTCGAGGTGCCATCGAGGACATGGAGATCAGCAAGCTGGCACCGGCCAATGCCGACATCAAGCGCTTCGAGGACAACAACGCCACGGTGTCGGCCTTCGTCTCTGGCCAGGTGCAGGCCATCGCCACGGGCGTGTCGGTGGCGGGCAACATGATGCAGCGCAGCCCGCAACTCAACGCCGAGTACAAGCTGCTCATCAAGGATTCACCCAACTTCATTGGCGTGGCCAAGGGCGAGGACAAGCTGCGCCTGAAGGTCAACGAGATCATCGCGGCTGCCAAGACGTCTGGCGACATCGACAAGATGGCGCAGAAGTGGTTGGGCCGCCCGGCTGGCGACCTGCCGAACTGATGCTGATCTTCGCGCTGCCCGTGCCGGCTGCGTTGCGCCTGTGGTGAGCCTGGACTTTGCGGCAGTCCTGGTGGACTGGCCGCTGTTGCTGCGTGGCGTGGCCGCCACGGTGGTGCTGACGGCGGTGTCGGCCGTGGCCGGTGTGGCCGTGGGCGTGCTGTGCAGCTGGGCGCGTGCCTGGGGGCCCACCGGCCTGGCCCGGGCCGTGGCGGTGTATGTGGAGCTGGTGCGCAACACGCCCTTCATCGTCCAGCTGTTCTTCATCTTCTTCGGCCTGCCCAGCCTGGGCGTGAGGCTGTCGCCCG
>CAISJH010000326.1 GCA_903885585.1 uncultured beta proteobacterium | reverse complement strand
GAAGCCCGACGCCGCCACCGCGGCGGCCTATCTCGCCGAGGGCGGCTACTTCTGGAACGGCGGCATCTTCGTGCTGCGCGCCAGCACCTGGCTGGCCGCGCTGGAGCGCTTTCGGCCGGACATCCTGGCGGCCACGCGCACGGCATTTGATGCGCGCAGTACCGACGCGCTCTTCGTGCGCCCCAGTCAGGCAGCGTTCGAACAGGTGCCGGCGGAATCGGTGGACTACGCCGTGCTGGAGCAGTGCCCGGGCAGCGGCATGGACATCCGCATGGTGCCGCTGGACGCCGGCTGGAACGACCTGGGCGCCTGGGACGCCGTGTGGCAGGTGGCCCCTCAGGACGCACAAGGCAACGCTGCCACAGGCGATGTGCTGCTGCACGACAGCCAGCGCACGCTGGTGCACGCCACCCACCGACTGGTGGGGGTGATCGGCCTGCAGGACGTGGTGGTGGTGGAAACGGCCGACGCCGTGCTGGTGAGCGACCGCGCGCGCAGCCAGGAGGTGAAGGCCATCGTCGGCGCACTCGGCCGCCAGCAGCGCGAGGAACAGAACCTGCACCGCAAGGTGCACCGGCCCTGGGGCTGGTACGACAGCGTGGATGCCGGTGAGCGCTTTCAGGTCAAGCGCATTGGCGTCAAGCCGGGCGCCTCCTTGAGTCTGCAAAAGCACCACCACCGCGCCGAGCACTGGATCGTGGTGCGCGGCACGGCCGAGGTGACCTGCGGCGACAAGAAGATCCTGCTGACCGAGAACCAGAGCACCTACATCCCGCTGGGCGAGGTGCACCGCCTGGCCAACCCGGGCAAGGTGTGGCTGGAAATCATCGAGGTGCAGTCCGGCAGCTACCTGGGCGAGGACGACATCGTGCGCTACGAGGACACCTACGGGCGTTGAGACTTGCGCCTGCGCAACCGGTCTGAACGCCCGGTAGACAAACTGCAGGGCTGACTTGCAGCGTCCTGCCCCCGTGTCCGAATCCGCACCTCGCCCCGCCTCCCAATTCAGCCCCACCACCGACGCTCCAGGCGTTGCCGGTGACCTCGCGCTCGAGGCCCGCGCCAACGTCCCGGCGAGCACGCTTCTGACGGCCGCTTTGGCGGGTCAGGACAACGCCAGCGTCATGGTGCCCTACCCGCCAGGCACCCACCTGCCGATGCAGATGCCACTCTGGCTGCGAAGCGCCAAGCTTCATCTGCCAACGCAGCGCCGCAACCGCTGGGCCTTGCCCGGGACACTGGAGACCGGTGAGCCTGCCGATCTGCCATGGCAGGACGAGGCTTCGGCCCTGACGCTGGCCCAGGAGCTGGCTCGTCAGCCCCTGCCCCTGGACATTGCGCGGGTGCCGCTCGGCTCACCCAGCCTGGAAGCCCTGCGCAAGGCCTTCAGGGGCTGCGGGTGGGTGCACCTGCAGCCGGCTGGCGGCTCGCCCTTCATCGCGCTGGACACGAGCTGGCACCAGCCAGAGAGCCACTTCAATGCGGGCCGCCAGTCGGACTTTCGCCGGGCTCGCCGGCGGGCACAGGCCGCAGGTGAGCTGGGCTTCGAGGTGCTCACGCCAGCGCCAGGCGCAGGGCTGGACCCACTGCTCGCGCAAGCTTTTGAGGTGGAGTCACGCAGCTGGAAGGGCTCGGGCGGCACAGCCCTGGTGCATGACAAGCTGCTCGGGCCCTTCTACCGAAGCCTGTCTCATGCAGCGGCTCAGGAAGGCCTGCTCAGGCTGTGCTTCATGCGCATTGACGGCCGACCGGTGGCCATGCAGCTGGCGCTGCAATTCGAACGGCGCTTCTGGCTGATGAAGATCGGCTTCGATGCCGCCTTTGCGCGCTGCAGCCCGGGACAGTTGCTCATGCTGCACACCATCGGGCACGCGGCAATGCAGGGGCTGGACTCCTACGAAATGCTGGGCAGCGCCGCCCCCTGGACGGCCACTTGGACGCGGACCCTGCGGCCCTTTGTTCGGGTGCGTGCCTACCCGGCTTCCTGGGCAGGCGCGCGGGCGTTTTGGGTCGACGCGCTGGGGGCTGCACGGCGGCGCTGGCCGTTGCGACGGTGGCCATGGGTGCAACGGCTGGTGGATGGGCCGCCCGTGGAGTTGACGGCACCGAGGCAGGCCTTGTGAGCGCAGGTACAGCGGCCAGCGCGTACACCGCCCTCAAGCGGGCGGCTTACGCTCTCGGCGAACCCGTGCTGCGGCGGGCCAGCCGTGCCTACGTGCCCGGGCCGCAACTGCAAGACGCCCAGCGTTGGGCGCGCGAACAGGCACCACCCGGTGCGCGGCTGACTTTTGGCTACTTCAACGCACCAGAGGATGCGCCCACCGCAGTGGAGGCGGCCTCCTGCCAGGCCATCCGGGCATTGGCCGAGCCGGCGCACCCGCTCAGTCCGTTGGCCGATGGCGCTCGGCAGGAAAGGCCGACGTGGGCGAGCGGTGCTCCAGGCACACCTCCTGACAGCGCAGGCTACTGTTCATTGAAGGTGCCGGCACTCGGCTACCAGCGCCCAGCCCTGCAGCGCCTGGCCGCCTTGGCCGCAACTCTGGGCCAACGGCTGCACTTTGACAGCCACGGTCCCGAGACCGCCGAATCCACACTGGCGGCCGTGGAGGCGCTTCTGGCGCACCACCCTCACCTGGGCCTGACCCTGCCTGGACGTTGGACCCGCAGCCTGGAGGATGCGGACTGGGCCGTGGACCGGGGCTTACGCGTGCGGGTGGTCAAAGGGCAATGGCCCTGCCCGCAGCACCCTCAAACGGACCCGCGTGCGGGCTTCCTGGCGGTAGTGGACCGCCTGGCAGGGCGGGTGCCGCAGGTGGCCGTCGCCACCCACGATGCCGACCTGGCAGCCCAGGCGCAGACCAGACTGGCCGCACGCGGCACGGCCTGCGAGCTGGAACTGCTGTGCGGTCTTCCGCGCCGCCGGGTCATGGCGTTGGCGCGAAGCCGAGGCCTGCCGGTGCGCTTCTACGTGCCCTTTGGCCAGGCCTGGTTGCCGTATGCGATGCACCAGTTGCTGAGGCAGCCCAGGCTCTGGCCCAGGCTGCTGAAGGACAGCCTGGGCGAGGTCTGGGCGCGGTCCAGGCTGACCGGCGTCTGAACCGTACCCGCGGGCTTCAGGCCGGGCACAGCCCAGACCTTGCGGGCCCTCAGTTCACCCTCACCGTCGTGCCCAGCTTGAAGCGCGCAGCGGCCGCGTCCCAGGTCTGGCCGGCACCGCTGTTGTCGGCATTGGCGAATCGCACCGAGAACTTCGGATTGCCGGCCGTTGCCGCAAAGACGTCAGGTGCGGACAGGTACACGTCGTAGTCGCCGGTGGGCGCGTCGCCCGGAATCGCCACGCTGACCGGCACCGCAGTGGAGCTGGTGGCCTGGGGCGCCAGCGTGGCCAGGTTGCCGGCCTTGCCGGTGATGATGGCTCCGGTGCTCCGATGGCGCAGTTGCACCACCAGCGAGCGGTCAGAGAACATCCGTGCCCAACCCACGTTGCGCAGGTTCACCGCCAGCGCCACTGCACCACCACGCGCGGCCTGGGTGTCATGCGTGGCCGAGTCCAGCTGCAGACGGTAGCCCATGAAGCCGGACACCTGCGCAAAGCAGCCTTCGGACTTCCAGGCGTTGATCATGGCGGGTGCATAGGACACGTTCAACCACGCGAGGTGGTATTGCTTGCCTTCGCTGAGGATGGCCGAGCAGCTGGTACGCCATGGCGTTTCGCCCTGGCAGGTCTCACCCCCGAAGGCGGTGTTGGCCGACAGCGCCTGCACATAGGTGCGTTGCGAGCTGCTCTGGTAGGTGCCGGTGTCGCTGGCCCCCGAGAGGTAGCAGTCGTTATGCGCCCCGGCGCGCTTTTGCTGCGTGGGCGACGGGTACCACTTCATCAAGTCCACCGGGTAGCGGAATCCGATCTGGGTGGTGGCCGGCACATTCGCGAACAACGCGTCGCGCACGATGGCCCGGTTGGTGTCGGCCGTGCTGCAGGTGGTGCTGCCGGAGTTGTAGCCACAGGAGTTGCCCGACTTGGACGAGTGCCACTCGCCCCAGGCACCGACGAAGCCAGCCCGCATGTGGGGAATGACGTCGGCATTGGCCGCCAGCACGGGCTTGAGCTGCTCCAGGTGGCGCTTGATCTGCGCCGCCGTGGCGTCATTGCCGGTCGAGGTGAAGTCGTAGTTGAACCAGACAGTGGCCTTCATCCCCATGCTGCGCAGGCTGGCAAAGCGCGTGTTCAGCGTGCTGAGCAGCGAAGCGGGCAGATCGCTCCTGCGGTAGGCATCCAGCTGCACCTTGGCCAGCACCAGACGCATGCCGGAGTTGTAGGCCGACTGCGCACTGTTGGCATCGAAGCCGTTGACGAAGTCGCTACCGGCCCAGCCGTAGAACCCTCGATCGGGGTTCGGAATGTCGGCGCTGGTGGAGCCGAAGCTGACCGTCACGGGTGGGCTGGAGGGCGCAGGCGCAGGCGCTGGAGCCGGAGCCGGAGCCGGAGCCGGAGCCGGAGCGGGGGCTGGAGCAGGCGCCGGAGCCGGGGCGGGAGCGGTCGCTCCCGGGATGTAGCAGGCCTTGGACACGCCGGAGATCGGGTCGCCCAGGACGCTGTTGCCGCTGTTGCAGTTGAAGGGGCCGGTGACGGTCTTGTAGTAGTAGGCGTTGGACGCCCCGTAGTACAGCACCTGGCTGCCGGTGAAGTTGCAAGTGGTCTGGCCCCACTCGTCGGCGCACTTGACGTAACCTGAGGGCAGGCTGCTCGCCGTTCGCACGGTGGAGTCCTTCACGGCCAGCGCGGTGCGCCGGCCATCAGCATCCTCGGTGGTGGCCGTGGGCTCGTCCACGGAGCCACCACCACAGGCAGCCAGCAATGCCGTCGCGGCCATCAACTCGGCCAGGACGGTCATTCTTGAAAGGCGGACATCGTTCATCATCTCTGCGGTCCCTCGACTGGAAGTTGAGCCTCGTCACCGGACGTCGGTGATTGCGGTGAAGAGATGCTAAGAACCTGCCCAGGCGCTCTGTAAGACTCTTCTGACGGATGCAACAGGACGTACAGGCTGGCTGACACCTCCACAGGGGCCACGCAGCTCGCCTGCACGCCATTGGTTACAGATGAGCGGTCTGAAAGGCCCAGGCCAGTGCGGCCCCTGCTGCATTGCCATGCAGCCTGAGCCTGGTCAAGGTATGGACGCTGGACGAGGGGATCATGCTTGCGCTGCATGTCGTCACCCGCCCCTGACTGGCCCACCCCCTCTACGTCGCACTCTGCGTCACGCTCTGCGACTGACCAAGCCACCAGGCCTGCGCGGCGCACCTTGCTGGTGGTGGACTGGAGCCCTGGCGGGGCGGAGCAACTTCAGCAGCGCCTGCAGCATCTCCACGGGTCCACGGGCTTGAGCGCTGGCGCTGCCGGCTGGGAGGTATTGAATTGCCCAGCCACGCCGACAGCGGCCGGCCCCGGCCGCAGCGCACCGGCCCGGCTCGGGCGGGCGTGGAAGTACCTGGGCACGGCCTGTGGGGCGGCTTGGCGCAGCCGGCGCTATGGGCAGGTGGTGGTGTGGCAACAGGCGATCGGTTACCTGATGTGCCTGCTCCCCCGCTGGCCACAGTGGCTTTGCGAGAAGACCGAGGACGGCGAGGCCCTGCGGCCGCGGCTGGTCATCACCACGGTGCTGATGTCACCCAG
>CAISJH010000325.1 GCA_903885585.1 uncultured beta proteobacterium | reverse complement strand
GTCGACCGATGTGTCCATCACGAGGAAGTCCGCAGGGGCCCCGGGGACGAGGCCCACCTTCCGCCTGCCTGCGGCTGAGGCGCCACCTTGCAGCATGGCCTGGAACAGGCGCTGTGCCGTTGAAGGCTCGCCCGATTCGGGTGCGGCGGCGACATTGCGCCGCCGATGCACCAGGCGTTGACCGTATTCCAGCAACTGCAGTTCGCGCGGCCACTGGCGGCTGACGTGGCTGTCGGAGCCGATGGACAGCGGCACGCCCGCGGCCAGCCAGCGGGGCAGGTCGAACAGGCCGTCGCCCAGGTTGGCCTCGGTGGTGGGGCAGACCACGACCCCGGCCCCCGTGCGGGCCACGGCCTCGATCTCGGCGGGCGTGGCATGCGTGGCGTGCACCAGGTGCCAGCGGGCATCCAGCCGCACGTTCGCGCACAGCCACTCGATGGGGCGCTGTCCGGTGGCGGCCAGGCAGTCCTCGACTTCGCCCGTTTGCTCGGCGATGTGGATGTGGACGGGCCCGGGGTCGTCGGCGCAGCGCCGGGCCAGCTCCGCGATGGACTCGCCTCGCGCTGCGCGCAGCGAGTGGACCGCCACGCCCGCGGCCACGCCGCTCATGTGCCAAGAGCGGATCTCGTCACGCATGGCGATGACTTCATCGACCGTGGTGGCAAAGCGGCGCTGGTCGGCCCGCAAATGGGCCTGTGTGAAGCCGGCCCGCTCGTACAGCACGGGCAGGAGCGTGAGGCCGAGGCCCGCCTCCTGCGCGGCTTGCGCCAGTGCACGCGCCATCGCACAGCGATCGGGGTAGGGGGTGCCGTCCGGGGCGTGGTGCAGGTAGTGGAACTCGCAGACGTGGGTGTAGCCGCCGGCCCGCATCTCGCGGTAGAGCGTGGTGGCCACCACCTGCAGTTCTTCGGGTGTGATGCGCAGCGCCACGCCGTACATGCGGTCGCGCCAGCTCCAGAAATCGTCGTGCGTGCCCTCGCGCCGCTCGGCCAGGCCGGCGAAGGCACGCTGGAAGGCGTGGCTGTGCGCATTGACCAGGCCGGGCAGCACGGGGCCGGGCAGGCGCTGCGCATCCGCTGGCGGCGTCGTGACGCCCGGTGTGACCGCGCCCCAGGTGCCGTCAGGCGCGATGTCCAGCAGCACCTCGGCCTGCCAGCGGCCCTCCACCCAGGCGTGGGGGGCGTGCAGTCGCTGCGGGACGTTGCCGCTGAGGCCTGTCGCAGCTTGGAGCGGGCTGTGCGTCACGCTCGTCACGCTGGCCGCCAGTCGATCATCACCTGCACCAGCTCGCGCAGCAGCGGCGTGACAGCCGCGGCCTTGGCCTCGTGCCAGGCGTAGGGCGGGTGCTCGTCCATGTAGGCTCGCCAAGCCATCTCCAGTTGCACCGCGTGGATACCGCTCTGCGGCTGGCCGAAGTGACGCGTGATGTGTCCGCCCTTGAAGCGGCCGTCCAGCACGTGGCTGTAGGCGTTCTGCCGCTCGAAGACGGCATAGACCGCCGCGCGCAGCGAGGGTGCGCAGCTGCTCCCCTCCACCGTGCCCATGTTCATTTCGGGCAGCGCGCCCTCGAACAGCCAGGGCAGCTCGCCCTTGATGCTGTGGGCGTCAAACAGCACGGCGTGGCCGTGGGCTGCCTTCAGGCGCCGCAGTTCGTCGGCCACGGTGTCGTGGTAGGGCTGCCAGTGCGCGGCGACGCGCTGGTGGATCTCGGCTTCACCGGGCGCGCAGCCTTCGCGGTAGATC
>CAISJH010000324.1 GCA_903885585.1 uncultured beta proteobacterium | reverse complement strand
GAGGGAGGCTTGGGCAATGGCATGGGCGTGGGCTCAGGGCAGGTCGGGAGTCGGCTTCGGGGTCTTGCGTGCTTGAGCAGCGTCGGCTCAGCATAACGTGAGCCGGGACGTCTCAAGAGCGCCGCCTCAAATGCAAGAGGCGGCTGGTTTGCACACAGCCGCCTCGACCAGAGCCCGAAACGGGCCCCTCATGAAAAGATTGAGAGGGCGGGGCGAGCCGGCCCGGCCCGGCCTCAGGCCTGCTTGAGTGCCTTGACGGCCTTGAGGACCTCGTCCACATGGCCGGCCACCTTGATGCCGCGCCACTCCTCGCGCAGCACGCCCTGGGCGTCAATGAGGAAGGTGCTGCGCTCGATGCCTTTGACCTTCTTGCCGTACATGATCTTGTTCTTGACCACGCCAAACATGTGGCAGAGCTTCTCTTCGGTGTCGGCCACCAGTTCGAAAGGGAGCTCGAGGTTCTGCTTGAACTTGTCGTGGGAGGCCATGTTGTCTCGGGAGACACCAAAGACCACGGCCCCGGCCTTCACGAACTCCTTGTGCTTGTCACGGAACTGCATGGCTTCCGTGGTGCAACCAGGGGTGGCGTCTTTGGGGTAAAAGTACAACACCACGATCTTGCCCATGAAGGCATGTGGCGTGAATTTGACGCCGCCAGTGGCGGGAGCTTCGAAATCAGGAAGGGCTTTGTTGACGGAGGGTGTCATGGGCGTGCTGGTCTCGAAGCTGAAGCCGTCTGTACGAAGGCCGCTGGGTTGCGACGTCCTGGACAGCAAAACCCTGTGATTATAAAGACCCGCAGCGACACGCCCAGACCAGCGGTCCCACGTGGCTTGGAGCAGAGGGTTGCCGCTGCAGCGGGCCGGCTCAAGAGCCTGGCGCTGAAGGCAGCAAGGCCGCGACGACGCTGCGGCGCTCTGAAGCCAGCACGTTGTAGGTGCGGCAGGCCGCCGCGGTGTCCATGGTCTCGATGCCGACGCGGGCCTGCACCAGGCCGCGCAACCACTCTGGCTTGGGGAACTTGATCTTGTTGCCGCTGCCAAAGATCACCAGCGCAGGCTTCATCTGAAGAAGTGCAGTGAAGGTGGCCTCGGACAACTCATCGAACGTGCCCGCTTCCCAGGGCGAAGGTGTGCCCGTCCAGGGCACCACCACGCCGCCCTCAAAGCAGACCGTTCCCACCCACACCCGGCCGGGCTCGTGGCGGGTGATGACATTGACGCCTTCGGCGTGGTCAGGCTGGAATTTCATGTGGTCAAATTCTAGGTTTTGCAGCGCAACATGGCCTGCAAACCCCTGGAGTCTGTCTTGAAGCCCATTGTCAAGTCTTCGAAGCTCGCCAACGTCGGCTATGACATCCGCGGGCCTGTGCTCGACAAGGCGCGCCAGATGGAGGATGAAGGGCACAAGATCATCAAGCTCAACATCGGCAACGTGGCGGCCTTCGGCTTGATGCCCCCGGACGAGATCGTGCAGGACATGATCCGCAATCTGCCATCCCAATTGGCGGCGGGCTACACCGACAGCAAGGGGCTGTTTGCGCCCCGCAAGTCGGTGGTGCACTACACGCAGGAAAAGCGCGTCGCCGGGGTCACCGTGGACGATGTCTACCTGGGCAACGGCGCCTCGGAATTGATCGCCATGAGCATGAATGCCTTGCTGGACGCGGGCGACGAGGTGCTCATCCCTTCACCCGATTACCCGCTGCACACGGCCGTGGTGTCGCTCTCGGGCGGCACGCCGGTGCACTACCGCTGCGACGAGGGCTCGGGCTGGCTGCCCGACCTCCAGGATCTCGCTTCCAAGGTGACGCCGCGCACCAAGGCCGTGGTGGTGATCAACCCCAACAACCCCACGGGCGCGCTGTACCCCGACGATCTCCTGCGCGACATCGTGGAGATCGCGCGCAAGCACCAGTTGATCGTCTTCGCAGACGAGATCTACGACAAGACGCTGTACGACGGCGCCACGCACACGAGCATTGCGTCTCTGGCGGACGACGTCCTGTTCGTCACCTTCAACGGCCTGTCCAAGAACTACCGCTCCTGCGGTTATCGCGCTGGCTGGATGGTGGTGTCCGGTGACAAGCGGCACGCTCGCGACTACATCGAGGGCCTGAACATGCTGGCTTCCATGCGCCTGTGCGCAAACACGCCGGGGCAGATGGCTATCCAGACGGCTCTCGGCGGCTACCAGAGCATCAAGGATCTGGTGGCGCCCACAGGGCGCTTGTGCCGCCAGCGTGATCTGGCCTATGACCTGCTGTCGGCCATTCCAGGGGTCAGCGTGGTCAAGAAGGCGCGCTCTACATGTTCCCGCGGCTGGACCCGAAGATGTACCCCATCACCAACGACCAGGACTTCGCCTACGAGCTCCTGGCCGAGGAGAAGGTGCTCATCGTCCAAGGCACGGGCTTCAATTGGGCGCAACCTGATCACTTCCGCGTGGTCTTCCTGCCCAACTCCGATGACCTGCACGAGGCCTTCGGGCGCATCGAGCGCTTCCTGGCGAACTACCGCCGCAAGCACGCGCATTGATTTCATCCCTGCGCTGATGCCGCGGCCGCGCCAGCGCCTTCACAAAGACTCCATATGAAACCCATCCAGGTCGGCCTCCTCGGCATCGGCACCGTCGGTAGCGGCACGTTCAAGGTGCTGCAGCGCAACCAGCAGGAGATCCAGCGCCGCGCGGGCCGGGCCATCGAGATTTCGATGGTGGCCGATCTGGACGTGGCGCGTGCGCGTTCGGTCGTGGGCGATGGCGTGCAGGTGGTGGGCGATGCCCGCCAGGTGATTGCCGAACCCTCGATCGACGTGGTGGTGGAACTGATTGGCGGCTACGGTATCGCCAAGACCTTGGTGCTCGAGGCCATTGCCGCGGGCAAGCACGTGGTCACGGCCAACAAGGCGCTGCTGGCGGTGCACGGCACGGAGATATTTGCCGCCGCGCGTGCCCAGGGCGTGGTGGTGGCCTTCGAGGCCGCTGTGGCCGGGGGCATCCCCATCATCAAGGCGCTGCGCGAAGGCCTGACGGCCAACCATATCGAGTGGATTGCCGGCATCATCAACGGCACCACCAATTTCATCTTGTCGGAGATGCGCAGCAAAGGGCTGGACTTCGACGTCGTGCTGAAGGAAGCCCAGCGCCTGGGCTACGCCGAAACCGACCCCACCTTCGACATCGAGGGCGTGGACGCGGCGCACAAGGCCACGATCATGAGCGCCATCGCCTTCGGCACGCCGGTGCAGTTCGACAAGGCGCACGTAGAAGGCATCACGAAGCTGCAAGCGGCTGACATCCGGTACGCCGAGCAGTTGGGTTACCGCATCAAGCTGCTGGGCATCACGCGCCGCCGCAGCGATGCCGGGCAGGGTGCAGGCGCCATCGAGCTGCGCGTCCACCCAACGCTGGTGCCGTCCTCCAGGCTCATCGCCAACGTCGAGGGTGCGATGAATGCGGTCATGGTCCAGGGTGACGCCGTAGGCACCACGCTGTACTACGGCAAGGGCGCCGGCTCCGAGCCGACGGCCAGCGCCGTGGTGGCCGATCTGGTTGACATTGCCCGCCTGCACACGGCCGACCCGGGGCACCGCGTGCCCTCGCTGGCGTTCCAGCCCGGCTCGCTCGCCGATACGCCTGTGCTGCCGATTGCAGAGGTGGTGACCTCCTTCTACCTGCGTCTGCGTGTGGCTGATGAGGCGGGCGTGCTGGCCAAGGTGACCGCCCTCTTGGCCGAGCGCGGCATCTCCATCGATGCCCTGCTGCAGCGCGAGAGCGGCGAAGGCGAAAGCCAGACTGATGTGATCATCCTGACACACAGCACCGTGGAAGGCCGCATGCGCGAGGCCATCGCTGCCATGCAGGCGCTGCCTACCGTGCTGGCGCCCATCGTGAGCCTGCGCAAGGAAGAGCTGGCCTGAGGGCCTTAAGCACATCGGAATCAGCGCCAAGGCGTTTCATGAAGTACATCAGCACACGGGGTGACCGCACCGAACGCGGCTTCAGTGAGATCCTGCTGGAAGGGCTGGCGCCGGATGGGGGCCTGTACCTTCCGATCTCCTATCCGAAAGTCGACGCCTCGACGCTGGAACGCTGGCGGGCCCTGAGTTACGCGGACCTCGCCTTCGAGATCCTGTCGTTGTACATCGACGACATTCCGGCGGCCGATCTCAAG
>CAISJH010000323.1 GCA_903885585.1 uncultured beta proteobacterium | reverse complement strand
TGGTTGGAGCTGGCAAACACGATGCGCCGTGCACCGTGCAGCCGGGCCCCTTCATAGAGGTGGAACAAGCCCTGGATGTTGGGGCCCATGATCTCCTCGAAGGGCTGCTCCGTTGAAACACCGCCCAGGTGCACCACGGCCTGCACGCCTTCCAGCAGTGAGAGAACGGCCGCCTTGTCCTCGAGCGCGCAGGGTCGCAACTCCTCGCCCGGTGCAGCCTTGCCCAGCTCGGCGATATCGCTCACCCGCAGCACGTCGCAGCAAGCCTTCAGCCGCGGTCGCAGTTCCCGCCCCAGGCCTCCGGCAGCGCCTGTCAGCAGCAGGCGTGAAAAGCGCAGGGTGGTCGTGGCAGCGGTGTCAGTCATGTGTCGAGTTGTCGGCCTCTGCTGCTGAGGGTACTGCGGAAGTGGCCCACCGCATCAGAGGGAAAGTCCTGTGAATGCCGGTGGCGCGGGCTGTCCGGGGGCAAGGCTCAGGGCCTTACGATTCGGTCATGTCTTGTGTCGTCGACGTGAACCCGCCAGCCCGCTCCACGCCCGTGGTGGTGTCCCTGCGCGCCATCCCCGTGGCCGGACGTGACGGGATGCTGTTGAACCTGTCAGGCGCCCACGCCCCGTTCTTCACCCGCAACCTGCTGATCCTCACCGACAGCGCCGGCCGTACCGGCATTGGCGAGGTGCCGGGCGGGCAGAAGATCGAGCAGACGCTCAACGACGCTGCCGAACTGGTGGTGGGCCAGCCCCTGGGGCGCTTGCAGGCCGTACTGCGCAGCGTGCGCGAGCGTTTCGCCGATCGGGACCGTGGCGGGCGCGGGCAGCAGACCTTTGACCTGCGTACCACCATCCACGCCTGCGCGGCGCTGGAGTCGGCCCTGCTGGACCTGCTGGGCCAGCACCTGGGGGTGCCGGTGGCCGCCCTGCTGGGCGAGGGCCAGCAGCGCGAGGCGGTGGAGATGCTGGGCTACCTGTTCTTCGTGGGCGATCGCGCGAAGACCGACCTGCCGTACCTGGCCCCGTCTGACGAACCCGAAGCGGCCGACGGCTGGAAGCAAGTGCGCCATGAAGAGGCGCTGACGCCGCAGGCCATCGTGCGCCAGGCCGAGGCTGCGCACGCGCGCTACGGCTTCAACGACTTCAAGCTCAAAGGCGGGGTGCTGCGGGGTGAAGACGAGGTGGAAGCCATCCGGGCTTTGCACGAGCGCTTTCCGCAGGCGCGCATCACGCTGGACCCGAACGGCGGCTGGCTGCTCAAGGATGCGGTACGGCTGCTGCGCGATTTGCATGGCGTGCTGGCCTACGCCGAAGACCCCTGCGGTGCCGAAGAGGGCTTCTCCGGCCGGGAGGTGATGGCGGAGTTCAGGCGTGCCACCGGTCTGCCCACGGCCACCAACATGGTGGCCACCGACTGGCGCCAGATGGTGCACTCGCTGGTGCTGCAGTCGGTGGACATTCCGCTGGCCGACCCGCATTTCTGGACGCTCTCCGGCTCGGTGCGCGTGGCGCAGACCTGCCGCGACTTCGGCCTGACCTGGGGCTCGCACTCCAACAACCACTTCGACGTCTCGCTGGCCATGTTCACGCACGTGGCCGCGGCGGCGCCGGGGCGGGTGACGGCCATCGACACGCACTGGATCTGGCAAGACGGCCAGCGCCTCACGAAGGCGCCGCTGAAGATCGAGGTCGGTCTGGTGCGTGTGCCCGAGAAACCAGGTCTGGGTGTCGAACTGGACATGGCCGAAGTCGACAAGGCTCACGCTCTGTATCTGCAGCACGGCTTGGGTGCACGCGACGACGCCCTGGCCATGCAGCACCTGATCCCCGGCTGGCGCTTCGACCCCAAGCGGCCCTGCCTGGTCCGCTGAACCTGACGGCGGGGCTGCGCACGCCACTTTCCCTGTCGACCCCCGCACCCCGCACCCGTACCCCGCACCCGTACCCCGCACCCATACGACCCTCACATAAGGACACCCCATGAAGGACAACCGCCTGCGCACCCTGTGGAAGCAAGACCGTGCCGTGGTCAACGGCTGGCTGGCCATTCCCGACAGCTTCTCGGCCGAGGTGATGGCGCGCCAGGGCTGGGACAGCCTGACCATCGACTTGCAGCACGGTGTGGTGGACTACCAAAAGATGGTGACCATGCTGCAGGCCATCTCCACCACCGACACCCTGCCCATGGTGCGCGTGCCCTGGTTGGAGCCCGGCATCATCATGAAGAGTCTGGACGCCGGCGCGCAGGCGCTGATCTGCCCGATGGTGAACACCCGGGAGGAGGCGCAGAAGTTCGTCGCCTGGACGTCGTACGCCCCGCGCGGCACCCGCAGCTTCGGCCCGGTGCGGGCTGGGCTGGTGCTGGGCGCCGACTACCCCGAGGCCGCCAACGACCACATCGTGCGCTTTGCCATGATCGAGACGGCGCAGGCCCTGGACAACCTGGAGTCCATCCTGTCGGTGGAGGGGCTGGACGCGATCTACATCGGGCCTTCGGACCTGTCGCTGTCGCTGGGCTGCAAGCCGACCATGGACGATGTGGAGCCCAAGGCAGCGCAGGCTTTCGAGCACATCCTGGAGCGTGCGAAGGCCCACGGTGTCGTGGCTGGCATCCACAACGCCGGGCCGAAGGCGGCGCGGGCCCGCATCGAGCGCGGCTTCCGCTTCGTGACCGTCGGCTCGGACGCCCGCATGCTCATCAGCGGTTCCCAGGAGCTGCTGGGCGCGATGCGGGCCTGAGCGATTGACCAGTCCTGCGTCGACGCCGATCTTCGACCGATCTGAGTTCTACCGCTCTGATTTAGCGCCGTGAGTGTGCCGCCGCGCCTGGCCCTGCGGGGTGACCTGCTGGACTTCACGCAGGACCCGGGCCTCGACGTCCGCCAGCCGGCGGGGGTGCGTTTTCGCGCCGACCACTGGCTGCTGGTGGAGGGCGGGCGCATCGTGGGCGTGCAGGCGCAGGACCCGGGCGAAGGCTGGCAGCGGGTGGACCACCGCGGCCGCCTCGTGTTGCCCGGCTTCATCGACACCCATGTGCACAGCGCGCAGATCGACGTCATCGGCGCCTGGGGCACGCAGCTGCTGGACTGGCTGAGCACGCACACCTTCCCGGCCGAGCAGCGCATGGCAGACCCCGCCCATGCCGCCGTCATCTCCGAGCTCTTCGTCGAGTCGCTTCTGGCGCACGGCACCACCACGGCCTGCGTGTTTCCCACCGTGCATGCCGTCTCGGTGGACACCTTGTTCGCTGCCGCACAGTCGCGCGGCATGCGGCTCATCGCCGGCAAGGTGCTGATGGACCGCCACGCGCCGCCGGCGCTTTGCGATGACCCGCAGGACGTGCCCGGTGTGGAGCGCGTGGTGGCTGCGCAGATCGAGCGCTGGCACGGGCAAGACCGCCTGGCTTACGCCTTGACCCCGCGCTTCGCGCCCACCTCCACCGACGCCCAGCTGGCCATGGCCGGCCGGCTGCTCGCCCGTGCGCCTGGCCTGTATCTGCAGACCCACGTCGCCGAGAACGTCGACGAGGTGCGCTGGGTGCGCGAGCTGTTTCCGCAGGCACGCAGTTACCTGGATGTCTACGCCCGCCACGGCCTGCTGACCGAGCGCGCCATCTTTGCCCACGGCATCTGGCTGGACGACGCCGACCGCGCCGCCCTCGCGCAGGCCGGGGCGCAGGTGGCGTTCTGCCCCAGTTCCAATCTGTTTCTGGGCAGCGGAGCCTTCGACTGGCCGGCCGCGCAGGCGGCAGGTGTGGGTGTGAGCCTGGCCAGTGACGTGGGGGGCGGCACCAGCCTGTCCATGCGCCGCACCATGCTGGATGCCTACAAGGTGCAGGCCGGGGCTGGCCGCCGGGTCACCGCCTTCACGTTGTTGCACGCCGCCACGCGCGGTGCGGCGCGGGCCTTGCGCCTGTCCGATGAAATCGGTCAGCTCGAGCCTGGGGCCGCGGCTGATGTGTGCGTGTGGAACTGGGCCACGGCCCCGCTGGCGCAGCGCCGGCAGGCGGTGGCACGCGATCTGCATGAACGCCTCTTTGCCTGGCTCACCGTGGCTGACGAGCGCGATCTGGTGGAAACCCGGATCGCAGGCGTGGTACAGCCCTTTAGACGCTGACGGGTGCGGACTGGCGTTAACCTCCTGCCCCCATGCACCGTCTCGAACTTCAGGACATCAGCAAGCAGTACCCGGCCGTAAAGGCCAACGACCGGGTGAGCCTGCGCGTCAAGCCCGGTGAGATCCACGCCGTCCTGGGCGAGAACGGCGCGGGCAAGAGCACGCTGATGAAGATCATCTACGGCGCGGTGCGGCCTGACGAGGGCAGCATGCGCTGGAACGGTGAGGTCGTCCAGGTGGCCAACCCGGCTGCAGCCCGGGCACTGGGCATCAGCATGGTCTACCAGCACTTCAGTCTTTTCGACACGCTCACCGTGGCCGAGAACGTCTGGCTCGGGCTGGACCGCGCCTGGGCGCTGGCCGACGTGACGCAGCGCATTGGCGAAGTCTCTGCCACCTACGGCCTGGAAGTCGAACCGGCGCGCCCGCTCCACACCCTCAGCGTTGGCGAGCGGCAGCGCGTGGAGATCATCCGCGCCCTGCTCACCGATCCACAGCTGCTCATCCTGGACGAGCCGACCTCGGTGCTCACACCGCAAGCGGTGGACAAGCTCTTCGCCACCCTGCGCCAACTGGCGGCCAAGGGTTGCTCCATCCTCTACATCAGTCACAAGCTCGACGAGATCCGGGCCTTGTGCCACCACTGCACCGTGATGCGGGGCGGGCGCGTCACGGGCGAGGTGGATCCGACGCAGGAAACCAACGCCAGCCTCTCGCGTCTGATGCTCGGTGCGGAGCCGCCGCCTCTGCAGCACCGCGCCTCCCAGCCGGGCGAAGTGGCGCTGGCCGTGAAGGGGCTGGGCTCGGGTCTGCAGGATGTGCACCTGGAACTGCGGGCCGGCGAGATCGTGGGCATCGCAGGCGTCTCAGGCAATGGCCAGCAGCAGCTCATGGCGCTGCTGTCGGGCGAGGACGCACGAGCGCAGAAGTCGACCATCGTGCTGCGTGGTGAGCCCGTGGGCGGCACCAGCCCAGCCTACCGGCGAGCGCGTGGCTTGCACTTTGTGCCGGAAGAGCGCTTGGGCCGCGGCGCCGTGCCGTCCATGAGCCTGGCGCACAACACCTTGCTCACCCGGTCTGAAGCCGTGGGGCGGGGTGGGTGGCTGCGTTTGGCCGCGTTGCAGCAACAGGCCACCGGTCTGATCAGTCGGTTTCGTGTCAAGGCCGGGGGGCCGGGGGCGCCGGCGCAATCCCTGTCGGGTGGCAATCTGCAGAAGTTCATCGTCGGGCGGGAAATCGACGCCCGCCCGCAGGTGCTCATCGTCTCGCAGCCCACCTGGGGCGTGGACGTGGGCGCTGCCGGCCAGATCCGTGCCGAACTGCTGGCGCTGCGCGATGCCGGTTGCGCGGTGCTGGTGGTCAGCGAAGACCTGGACGAGCTGTTCGAGTTGTCCGACCGGCTGCACGTGATTGCCGGCGGGCGGCTCTCGCCATCGGTGCCCATCGCACAGGCCACGGTGGAACAGATTGGCCTGTGGATGTCGGGCCTGTGGGATGCAACGGAGGCCGCAGCATGATCCGTCTGGAACGGCGCGTTCAGCCTTCTCGCCTGATGACCTTTGCCTCGCCGATCGTGGCCTTGGTGCTGACGGCGCTGATCGCAGCGGTGCTGTTTGCTGCTCTGGGCAAGGACCCGGTCAAGGGCCTGTCCATGTTCTTCTACGAGCCGCTGAACGGCTTGCGGCCCTTCACCGAGGTGATGCTCAAGGCCACGCCGCTGATCCTGTGTGCGCTGGGCCTGTCGGTGTGCTTTCGCAGCAATGTGTGGAACATCGGTGCCGAAGGCCAGTTCCTGCTCGGCGCCATCGCCGGTGGGGGCGTGGCGCTGTGGATGGGCAGCGCCGGATGGACGGGGCCCAGGGGCCTGTATGCCCCCCTGGTGCTGCTGGCCGGCCTGCTGGGGGGTATGGCCTGGGCGGCGCTCACCGCCTTGCTGCGCGACCGCTTCAACGCCAACGAGATCCTGGTCAGCCTGATGCTGGTGTACGTGGCCCAGCAGTTGCTCAACTACCTGGTTTTCGGTCCCTGGAAAGACCCGCAGGGCTTCAACTTCCCCCAGAGCCGCACATTCGATGCCAGCACGTGGCTGCCGGCGCTGGCCAGCGGCATGCGGCTGCACTGGGGGTTTGTGCTGGCCTTGCTGGCCGTCATCGTGTTCTGGGTGTTCATGTTCCGCTCCTGGCGGGGCTATCAGCTCCAGGTGGGTGGGTTGGCACCTGATGCCGCGCGGTACGCCGGTTTTTCCTCGCGAGGTGCGCTGTGGACCACGCTGCTGTTGTCGGGCGGCATGGCGGGCCTGGCAGGTGCCATGGAAGTGGCCGGCCCGGTGAGGCAACTCACCCCTTACCTGTCCACCGGATACGGCTTTACCGCCATCATCGTGGCCTTTGTAGGGCGCCTGCACCCCGTGGGCGTCCTGTTTGCCGGTGTGCTGCTGTCCATGCTCTTGATCGGTGGGGAACTGGCGCAATCGCGCATCGGCCTGCCCAATGCACTGACCGGCGTGTTCCAGGGTTTGCTGCTGTTTCTGCTGCTGGCCTGTGACACGCTGGTGAATTACCGGCTGCGCTGGCGCGCAGGCACCGACGCTCGCGCACGGATTGCGCGTGCCTCGGCCACGGAAGGGCCTCAGACATGAACGAGTTGGCACTCCTGCTGGCGGCCACCGTCGCCTCGGGCACCCCGGTGGCGCTGGCGGGGCTGGGTTTGCTGCTGAATGAGCGGGCCGGGGTCGTCAACCTCGGGGCGGAAGGCTTGATGCTGATGGCTGCGGTGGCCGGCTTTGCCACCGCCCTGGCCACCGGCAGCGACTGGGCCGCCTTCGGTGTCGGCGCCCTGGCGGGTGCGGCAGCGGCAGCCGTCTTTGGCTGGCTGGTCATCTGGCTCAATACCAACCAGTACGCCACCGGGCTGGCCCTGGCGCTCTTCGGTGCTGGCTTGTCGGCCTTCGTCGGCCTGGGGCTGGTGGGCAAGAAGCTGGACGATCGGACACCGTTCGAGGTGCCCGTACTGGCGGATCTGCCGTTCCTCGGCACGGCTTTCTTTCGCCAGCATCCCATGGCCTGGGTGACGCTGGCGCTGGTGGTGGCCGTGGCCTGGTTTCTGTATCGCACCCGGGCGGGCCTGGTGCTGCGCGCCGTGGGCGAGAGCCCGGAGTCTGCGCATGCTTTGGGTTATCCGGTGCGCCGCATCCGGCTGGCGGCCGTGGTAGCCGGCGGTGCGCTGTGCGGGGTGGCCGGGGCCTTCTTGTCGGTGGTGTATGCGCCGATGTGGGTGGAGGGTCTGGTGGCCGGTCGCGGCTGGATCGCCCTGGCACTGACCACTTTCGCCACCTGGCGCCCGGCCCGCGTGCTGCTGGGGGCTTACCTGTTTGGCGGGGTCACCATGCTGCAGTTCCATCTTCAGGGTCAGGGGGTGGAGATTGCCAGCCAGTTGCTGGCCATGCTGCCCTACCTGGCGACCATCGTGGTGCTGGCACTCATCAGCCGCAATCCGTTGTGGATTCGCATCAACATGCCGGCCTCGCTGGGCCGGCCCTTCCATCCGGGGGCATGACCAAGCCCTGCAGGTTTGCGGGCCTCAGGCATCGGTCCATAATTTGCGTCGGATTTTTCAGCGTTCGGCACGCCTCGACGCGGGTCCGTCGCAACCCCCAGTCTCTGTCCCCCCCACCCTCAACCCTGACCCTGGAGCCCCTTCCATGACCGATCTGTCCAAACGCCGCCTCGTACAGTGGGCCGGCGTGTCCGCGCTTGCTGCTTCCGCCCTGCTGGTGGGCTGTGGCAAGAAGGAAGAGCCCAAGAAGGCCGAGGCGCCCGCCGCTGCGGCTTCTGCGGCCAAGCCCGAACCCATCAAGGCGGCCTGGATCTACGTCGGCCCCGTGGGTGACGCCGGCTGGTCCTTTGCGCATGACCTGGGCCGCAAGGCGGTGGAAGCCAAGTTCGGTGACGGCGTGAAGACCACGATCGTCGAGAAGGTGCCCGAAGGCGCGGATGCCGAGCGTGTGATCCGTGACCTAGCCACCCAAGGCAACAAGATCATCTTCGCCACGTCTTTCGGCTACATGGACGCCATGCTGAAGGTGGCGGGCGAGTTCCCGGACGTGAAGTTCGAGCACGCCACGGGCTACAAGACCGCGCCCAACATGCGCATCTATGACGCCAGCTTCTATCACGACACCTACATGGCGGGCGTGATTGCAGGCAAGATGACCAAGACCAACGTGCTGGGCTTCGTGGGTTCGTTCCCTATCCCCGAGGTGCTGCGCAACATCAACGCCTTCACCTTGGGTGCTCAAAGCGTCAATCCCAAGATCAAGACCAAGGTCGTGTGGGTGAACACCTGGTTCGATCCCCCGAAGGAGAGCGAGGCCGCGCAAAGCCTGATCAACCAGAAGGCCGACGTGCTGCTGCAGAACACCGACTCCACCGCCGTGCTGCAGACCGCCGAGAAGAACGGCAAGTACGCCTTCGGTTGGGACAGCGACATGAGCACCTTCGGTCCGAAGGCGCACCTGGCTTCGGCGGTCGCCAACTGGGGCCCGTACTACATCAAGGCCATCGAAGAGTTGAAGGCCGGCACCTGGAAGACCGAGCGCACGGTCTGGGGCGTGAAGGAAGGCCTGAACGACCTGATCAAGATCGCCGACGTGGTGCCTGAAGACGCCAAGAAGCGTGTCGAAGAGATCAAGGCCGGCCTGAAGGGCGATACCTTCGAAGTCTTCACCGGCCCGATCGTCGACAACACCGGCAAGGAGCGTCTGGCCAAGGACGCCAAGGCTGACCAGGCTTGGAAGGACAAGATCGACTTCTACGTCAAGGGCGTGGAAGGCAAGGTGCCGACAGGCAAGTAAGCTGCGTCGCCCAAGGGCGACATCGCGCCGCCACGTGGTCAGGGGAATGCCCCGGCCCAGGCGGCGTTTTTCATGGTGCCGGGTATGGAAGGGCAGAGGTCGTGGATTCAACAGGTGAGCGGGGTTGGTGGTGGCCGGTGGCGCTGCAGGACGAGGGTGTCCACGGGCCCCAGGCCCTGAGGTTGTTGGGGCATTCCCTGGTGTTGTGGCGCACCCCCGAGGGCGAACCTGTGCTGCTCGACGACCGCTGCCCGCATCGGGGCGCGCGCCTGTCTCTGGGCCGTGTGGTGAACGAACGCCTGCAGTGCCCGTACCACGGTTGGCAGTTCGACGCCCAGGGTGCTTGTGCGCTGGTGCCCGCGGTGCCGGGCTTCACACCGCCGGCCTCCAGCGCCGTGGCACGTCACGGCGTCAAGGTGGAACATGGCCTGCTGTGGTGCAACCTCGCCGGCGAGGCGAGTCATCCCCCGCCTGACCTCTCGCACCTGCCCGGCAGGCAACTGATCTACGGTCCGTTTGACGTGGAGACCAGCGCCCCGAGGGCGGTCGAGAACTTCCTGGACACCTCGCACTTTGCCTTCGTGCATGAAGGTTGGCTGGGTGACGCGGCGCACCCCGAGGTGCCTGACCACGACGTCTCCCACACGCCCGACGGCCGCCCTGTCATCGAGCATTACCGCGCCTGGCAGCCCCGGGCGAGTGCCTCGGCCGCCGAGGGGGGCTGGGTGGACTACCGCTATGAAGTGCTTAACCCCTACGCCGCCTTGCTCACCAAACGGGGCGAGGCCGGCGGCCCGCAGGACAGCTATGTGATCTGGGCCTGCCCCGTGACGCCCGAGTCGTGCCGTCTGTGGTTTGCGCAGTACACCACAGACACCGACACGCCCGCCGAGACCCTGCGTGACTTTCAGGTGGCCATCTTCGCCCAGGACCAACCCGTGCTCGAGAGTCAGCAGCCCAAGACCCTGCCCGTGAGCGGTGGCGAGGCCATGAGCGCTGCAGATCGGCTGAGTGCGGCTTACCGGCGCTATCTGAAGGCGCAGCGCATCGCGTTTGGCACCTGCTGAGGCGCTCACACGCGGATGCGCGGTCGTGCCCGCGTACCGGATGCACCCTGAGGGTTAGACCCGTCTGTGGTCCGCTCCATCCTGGTGCACACTGTGGCGAACCCCCAGGCCTGAGTTTCAGCGAAGGGCCGCCGCGCCGGCAAGGCGCCGCTCGATCGTCCAGCGGTATGTCCGAACAAGAAATCGACCTCGACTTCGATCCCATCACGCGGCCCCGCGTGCTCGTCATCGACGACTCCCCCACGATCCGGGCCGTTTTGTTCAGTTTGTTGTCCGCCGAGCACGATGTCATCCAGGCCAAGGATGGCGCCACGGGCCTGGAGCAGGCCCGGCGCATCCCGCAGCCTGATCTGATCCTGCTGGACGTGGAGATGCCGGGGATCGACGGGTTTGAGGTCTGCCGCCGACTGAAGCAGGACCCTGTCACCCTGCACATTCCCGTGATCTTCCTGACCTCGCTGTCCAACGTGGAGCATGAGGGCAAGGGCCTGGCGCTTGGCGCAGCCGACTACATCGCCAAGCCCATCAGCGCGCCGATCGTGACGGCCCGGGTGCATAACCATCTGGCGCTCAAACGGCAGTCAGACTTCTTGCGCAGCAAGAACGAGTTCCTGTCGGCCGAGGTGGACAAGCGTACGCGCGAGGTCAGTGCCGTGCAGGACGTGACCATCCTGGCCATGGCGTCGATGGCGGAGACGCGTGACAACGAGACCGGTAATCACATTCGGCGCACGCAGCACTATGTGCGTGCCCTGTCGTTGCACCTCAAGCGCCACCCGCGGTTCGCCGCGCAGATGACACGCCCCTACATCACGGGCCTGTTCAAGTCGGCGCCTTTGCACGATATCGGCAAGGTGGGTATCCCGGACCGGATCCTGCTCAAGCCCGGGAAGCTCACGCCCGAAGAGTTCGAGGTCATGAAGACCCACACCACGCTGGGGCGTGACGCCATCCAGCATGCGGAGGATGCGCTGGGGGTGCGGGTGAAGTTCCTGACGATCGCCAAGGAGATCGCGTACAGCCACCAGGAGAAGTGGGACGGCTCGGGCTACCCGCAGGGGCTGAAGGGTGAGGCGATTCCGTTGTCAGCGCGCCTGATGGCCGTCGCGGACGTCTACGACGCGCTGATCAGCGACCGCGTGTACAAGAAGGCTTTTCCCCACAATCAGGCGGTGCAGATGATGCGCGAGGGCCGTGGCAGCCACTTCGACCCTGACATCTTGGACGCCTTTCTTGAACTGCACGAGGAGTTTCGTGCCATCGCTTTGCGGTTCGCGGACTCCAGCGAAGACCTCGGGCGAAAGCAGCACCAGATCGAGTCAGCACTCGCCAGCCAAGGGCGAGTCGCGGGCTGAGCCGAACGGTCAGCCCTTGAGCAACTGCAGTACCTGCTGAGGAAGGGCGTTGGCCTGGGCGAGCATGGCCGTGCCGGCCTGTTGCAGGATCTGCGCGCGTGACAGGGCGGCCGTTTCCTTTGCGAAGTCGGCGTCCATGAGTCGGCCGCGCGCAGCGGTGATGTTCTCGCTCACCACGTCCACGTTGGAGATCAGCATCTCCAGGCGGTTTTGCTTGGCGCCCAGGTCTCCACGGGCGTTGCTGACCTGATCCAGTGCGGCGTCAATCACCTTGATGGCCGAGGTCGACGAGCTGATCGTCCCGATGTCGACCGTGCTGAGGGTGTTCAAGGCGACTGATCCTGTGGCGTTGGCTGTCCCGAAAGTGTCTGCACTGCCTCCGGCCCAGGTCAAAGCACCCTTGGTACTGACCACTTCGACGGACCCGGCGACGATGGTCGAGTCGTTTCCACCAGACGTCAGGGTCTGGGCGGTCGCGCCCGTCTTCGAGCCTGTGACCGTCATGGTGGCTGTGCCGTTCAGGAAGTCCTCGAGCCGAATGTCTGCACCATCGGCGGCCGTAAGCTTCAACTGATTCTTGGCCGGCGGGTTGGCAAACACGGCCGTGACGCCAGTGGCCGCGCCGTTGATGACGTCAGCCAGCGGAGTTAAGTCGCTGGTGCTGGTGAGGTTCGCGCTCACGGTCGTCCCGTTGAGCGTCAGGGACATGGCCCCGGTGGCAGAAAGCCCACCGATGATCGCGGTGTTCGTGGCCGTGGCCGTGACCCCGATGGGGTTGGCTTGCGCGTTGATGGCGTCTGCGATCGCCTTGGCGGATGCTCCAGCAGACCAGGAGATGGCGGGGCTGGAACCTGCCGTGTTGGTGAGGATCAGATCCGTCTCTGCTGCGATGCCATTGGTACCCGCGGCTGCAGCGGCACTGGCGACCGCTGCAGCGCCCAGGAGTGAGCCAGCGGCGGTGCCGTCCAGCATCACGGCGCTGCGCCCCAGGGAGGTGATGCGCGCGTCAGCCAGCGTCGGTATGTCCAGCGCTTGACCGGCATTGGCGCCCACCTGGAAACGCTGGGTCTGGAATGAGCCGTCGAGCAGGTTCACGCCGTTGAAGGCGGTGTTCTGGCTGATTCGTTTCACTTCGTCGATCAACTCCTGCGCTTCCTTGTTCAGCGTGGCACGGTCGCTGTCGGAGTTGCTCGCGTTGGCGGCCTGCACCGCCAGTTCCCGGATTCGCTGCAGTGCTGAAGCCACGTTGGCCAGGGAGGACTCGGCCGTCTGCACCAGCGAGATCGCGTCATTGGCGTTGCGGGACGCCACATTCAGGCCGCGGATCTGGGCTGTCATCCGCTCACCGATGATCAGACCGGCCGCATCATCCTTGGCGCTGTTGATCCGTACCCCCGAGGACAGTCTCGTCATGGCATTGGTGATGCTGGACTGGCTGCCATTCAGGTAGCGCTGCACGCCAAGAGCGGTCAGGTTGGTGTTGATCGACTGGGCCATGTCGGGCTCCTTGCAGATGTCGAGATCGTTGACTTGGTTTCGTGGTGCGCCGGCCCCCGTTCGCTTGATCAGCGGCGGAGAGACGTCTCGGCATCAGTGTCGGAGTCTTGAGGGTGACCAATCGATGGAGTAAGGGTCCGTTTCCCAGCCAATTCCGGGCACGGGAGTGACTCCAGTTCCCGGCTTTGTGGCCGAAGCGGTGGCGTAGAGCGCCGCACCGTTTCTCCCTCACATGACCACAGTGGGCCTGAGCGGGCCTGGCATGCGATACCGTACTGGGATGTCCAGACCGCCCACGCCCCCGTCTCTTCACTCCTCAACCGCAAGATCTTCTTCAGTGACAAGCAAGACAGCGAGTGCGGTAAGTGGGGCGAGACCCCTGTGGGCGTTGGCCGCCCGTCAAACCTGGCGCGACTTCCAGGCGGGGGAATTGCGCTTGCTCGCCGTGGCCGTGGTGCTGGCCGTGGCGGCCTTGACGGCGGTGGCCTTCTTTGCCGATCGCCTGAACGCCGGCCTTGCCAGAGACGCCAGGCAGCTGTTGGGCGGCGACGCTGTGGTGGCCAGCGACCAGCCCACCCCGGTGTCTCTTGTGAAACAGGCGCAGGCCTTGGGGCTGGATACGGCGGGCAGTGCGGGCTTCCCCAGCATGGGCCGTGCCTCCGATGCGCGTGGAGGTGCCTCACGCCTGGTGGCCGTGAAAGCCGTGAGCTCCAACTACCCTCTGCGCGGGCGTCTGCAGGTCAAGGCCGCGCCCGAGGGCTTGGTGCAGACCGTTTCCGGTGGGCCGCCCCGAGGCACCGTCTGGGTGGATGAGCCCTTGCTGGACTCCCTGGGCCTGGTGATGGGTGATGACCTGCTGCTGGGCGAGTCCGCTTTCAAGATTGATCGCATCATCGTCGTCGAGCCTGACCGTGGGGCCGGCTTCATGAGCTTCTCTCCCCGCGTGATGCTGCACGAGGCCGACCTGCCGGGTACCGGCTTGGTGCAGCCGGCCAGCCGCATCACCTGGCGCATGGCCATCGCCGGGCCGGATACGGCTGTCAAGTCCTTCGTCCGCGCGGCTGAGGAGCAGATCCGTGCCGAAGCGCTGCGGGGCGTGCGCCTGGACTCCTTCGAGGGTGGTCGCCCGGAGATGCGCCAGACCCTGGACCGTGCGGACAAGTTCCTGCGTCTTGTGGCTCTGCTGGCCGCACTGCTGGCCGCGGTGGCGGTGGGCATTGGTGCGCGTGACTTCGCCCAGCGGCATCTGGACGACTGCGCCATGCTGCGCGTGCTGGGCCTGCCGCAGCGGCGCATCGCTGGCGCTTACGCGCTGGAGTTCGCGCTGCTGGGCTTGTTGGCCAGTGCTGCCGGCATCGCCCTCGGGTGGGCCGTGCACCACGGTTTTGTCTGGTTGCTGGCCGGGCTGGTCAGCGCCTCATTGCCGCCGGTGGGTGCGGCGCCGGCCTTGTTTGGCCTGGGGGTGGGCATGACGCTACTGCTGGCCTTCGGCCTGCCGCCCGTGCTGCAACTGTCCCGCGTGCCCCCCTTGCGCGTGATCCGCCGTGACCTGGGCGCGCCGCAGATGGGTTCGCTCTCGGTGCTGGCTGTGGGGGTGCTGGGCTTCTCGGCACTGCTGATGGTCGCCTCGGCCGATCCGGTGCTGGGGGGCGTTGCCGTGGGCGGCTTTGCGCTGGCGGTGGCCCTGTTCGCCGGGCTGGCCTGGGCTGCGGTCAGCCTGCTGAAGCGCTTGGTGCCGGAGGCGGGCGCACCGCGCTGGCTGCTGCTGGCCACGCGGCAGGTCACGGCCCGGCCTGCGTACGCCGTTCTGCAGGTGTC
>CAISJH010000322.1 GCA_903885585.1 uncultured beta proteobacterium | reverse complement strand
GCGCCGGCGTTTGGAGTTGCGCGGCGAGGTGGCTGGCATCCGTGTCTACGACGACTTTGCCCACCACCCCACGGCCATGCGCACCACCGTCAACGGCCTGCGGCGCAAGGTGGGGCTGCAGCGCATCCTGGCCGTGTTCGAGCCGCGCTCCAACACCATGAAGACCGGCACCATGAAGGCGCAGCTGCCTTGGGCGCTGGAAGAGGCCGACTTGAGCTTCTGCCTACAGGGCCCCTACGGCTGGAGCGCACGCGACGCGCTGGCGCCGCTGGGCCCGCTGGCCGTGGTGGCCGACACGGTGGACGCCCTGGTGACGCAGGTACAGAAGGCGGCGCAACCCGGTGACCATATCCTGTGCATGAGCAACGGCGGCTTCGGCGGCATCCACGGCAAGCTGCTCGAGGCCCTGGCCCCCGGAGCCGGCTCCGAACCCCGCCGTTAAGCCCGGGCCCGTATCGACACCCCCACACACCATGAGACTGAAGGACAAGATCTGCATCGTCACGGGCGGAGCCCAGGGCATTGGCCTGGCCACGGCCGTGAAGTTCGCCCGTGAGGGCGCGGTGGTGGCCGTGTGCGACATGCGCCGCGAGGGCATTGACTCGGCGGTGGCCGCCTGCAGGGCGGAAGGCGCGCGCGCCGAGGGCTTCCTGGTGGACGTGACCGACCGCGCCCAGGTGTACGCCATGGTCAACGCCGTGAAGGCGCAGTTCGGTCGCATCGACGTGCTGGTCAACAACGCCGGCATCACCAAGGACGCACGCCTGCAGAAGATGACGCTGGCCCAGTTCGACGCCGTCATCGACGTCAACCTGCGCGGCGTCTTTCACTGCGCACAGGCCGTGGCCGACACCATGGTGGCGCAAGGTGCGGGCGTCATCCTGAACGCGAGCAGCGTGGTGGGCATCTACGGCAACTTCGGCCAGACCAACTACGCCGCCTCCAAGTTCGGCGTCATCGGCTTCACCAAGACCTGGAGCCGAGAGCTCGGCCCCAAGGGGGTGCGCGTCAACGCGGTAGCCCCAGGCTTCATCGAAACGCCCATCTTGTCGACCATCCCCGACAAGGTGCTGCAGCAGATGCGGGACGACGTGCCGCTGCGCCGCCTGGGCCGGCCCGAGGAAATCGCCAACGTCTACGCCTTCCTGGCCAGCGACGAGGCCAGCTACGTCAACGGCGCGGTGATCGAGGTGGCGGGCGGCCTGACGGTCTGACTCTCACAACGCGCAGTAGGCCTTCCACGCCGGCGCCAAGGGCGCTGCGCGGCAGCGCTCTCGGCCCGCCCGCAGAGGGCTGACAATGCCGACGATGTACGCCCTTTTTGAAGAAGCCGGCAAATTTCTGGCCGGCCGAGTGATGTCCGAGGCCGAAGCCTCGGTGCAGGTGGAGCTGGACTCCGGCAAGCGGGTCAAGGTCAAGGCCGCCCACGTGCTGTTGCGCTTTGACAAGCCCGCGCCGGCCGCGCTGATCGACGCGGGCCAGCGCCTGGCCGCCGAGATCGACCTGGATCTGGCCTGGGAGTTCGCCCCGGAGGCCGACTTTGGCTTCGTGGACTTCGCCCGCGACTACTTTGACGCCTCGGCAGGCGTGGAGCGCCAGGCTGCGGCCTTGTTCCGCCTGTTCGAAGCACCGCACTACTTCCGCCGCGTGGGCAAGGGGGTGTTCCGTAAAGCCCCCGAGGAGACCGTCAAGGCCGCGCTGCTGGCCATCGAGCGCAAGCAGCAGCAGGCGGCGCAGATCGAAGCCTGGGCCGCCGAACTGGCCGCCGGCACCTGCCCGGCCCCTGTGCGTGAGCAGCTCTACCGCATCCTCTTCAAGCCCGACAAGAACGGCCCCGAGTACAAGGCCGTGGTCGAGGCGGCCAAGCGCTCGCAGCGCGCCCCGCTCGACCTGCTCAAAGAAGCCGGCGCCATCGACAGCCCCTACCAGTTCCACTGGCGGCGCTTCCTGTTCGAGCAGTTCCCCAAGGGCACGGGCTTCCCGCCCCTGAGCGCGCCGGCGCAGAAGGACGAGCTGCCCCTGGCCGACGTGCAGGCGTTCTCCATCGACGACTCCCACACCACCGAAATCGACGACGCGCTGTCGGTGCGCGGCCTGGGCAGCGGCACCGTGGTCTTTGGTGTTCACATCGCCGCCCCAGCGCTGGCCATCGCGCCCGATTCGCCCATCGACAAGGTGGCACGCGAGCGCTTGTCCACGGTGTACATGCCGGGCTGGAAGCTCACCATGCTGCCCGACGAGATCGTGCAGGCCTTCACCTTGACCGAGGGGCGCGACTGCCCGGCCGTGAGCCTGTACGTGACGTTTGACGAGGCCACACTGGAGGTGCGCAGCCGGGAAACGCGCATCGAACGCGTGCCCATCGTGGCCAACCTGCGCCATGACCAACTCGACAGCGTCATCACCGAGGCCACGCTCACCGGCCAGGCCCCGGCGGACCACCCCTTCCCGGCCGAGCTGAGCTTCGCCTTCCGCCTGGCGCGCCACCTGAAGGCCCAGCGCGAGCAGGTACGCGGCAAACCCGAGACCTTCAACCGCCCGGACTACAACTTCAAGCTCGAGCGTGGTGCGGACACGGCCGCCGGCGAGCCGCACGGCCACGAGCGCGTGCTCATCACGACGCGCCAGCGCGGCGCACCGCTGGACCTGATCGTGGCCGAGGCCATGATCCTGGCCAACAGCCATTGGGGCGGCTGGCTGGCGCAGTTCGGCGTGCCCGGCATCTACCGCAGCCAGGCCAGCCTGCTGCCGGGAGTGAAAGTGCGCATGGGCACCAAAGCCCTGCCCCACGCGGGCATGGGTGTGGCGCAATACACCTGGGCCACCTCGCCGCTGCGGCGCTATGTGGACCTGGCCAACCAGTGGCAGATCATCGCCTGCGCACGGCATGGGGCCACCGCCGCCCTGGTGGCTGCCTTCAAGCCCAAGGACGCCACGTTGTTTTCCATCATCTCGGGCTTCGACGGCGCCTACACCGCCTACAACGCCTTCCAGAACGGCATCGAGCGCTTCTGGACACTGCGCTGGCTGGAGCAGAACGGGGTCACCGAGCTGGAGGCTTCCGTCATGAAGGATGGCCTCGTGCGCGCCGACGCCCTGCCGCTGGTGCTGCGCGCCACCGGCACCGAGAGCCTGCCCCGCGGCGCGCGAGTACGTGTGCGCATCACCGACAGCGACCTGCTGACCCTGGACGTGTGGGGCGCCCTGGTGGCGCGCCTGGATGAAGCCGCCACGACCACTGAGGAAGTGGAAGAGGACGAAGAGAGCCCAGCCGCTGGGCCGCTGTCGCTGGCCATCGACCTGGGCGAGCCGGCCGATGCTGCCGCCGGCACGGCAGAGATGGCCGGTGCGTCCAGCAGCGAATCCACGGCCCGCAGCCCAGGCCCAACCTGAGCAGGCTTGCCCGCCTTCATGCCATGCGCCAGCGCTGGGCCAAGGTCACCACCCTGCAGGTCGCCCTGGGCCTGTCCGTGGTGCTGCATGCGGGGCTGTTGACCGTCCGTTTCGTCAACCCGCAGGCCTTCGAGCGGCTGCTCACCGACACCCCGCTGGAAGTGATCCTGGTCAACGCGCGCTCCAACGAGGCGCCGGTGAAGGCCCAGGCCATCGCCCAAGCCAATCTGGCCGGGGGGGGTGAGGCTGCGCAGGGCCGCGCCACCTCGCCGCTGGCGGCCTCCGCCGAAGTGCGCCTGGGCGACTCCCCCGACGACGCCCGGCAGCGCATCGACCGCATGCAGCAGGAGCAAATGCAACTGCTGGCCCAGATGCGCCGGGAGGCGGCCCTGCTGCCGCCAGACAGCGCCGCCGATCAAGGCACACCCGAACAGCGCGCCGAGCGCGAACGTCGGCGCCAGATGATCAAGCAGCTGGCCGAGATCGAGAAGCGCGTCAACGAAGAGAACGCCCGCCCGCGCAAGCGCTATGTGAGCCCGGCCACGCAGGAGGCGGTCTACGCGCTGTACTACGACGGGCTGCGGCGCAAGATCGAGGAGCGGGGCACGCTCGACTTCCCCGAAGTGCAAGGGCAGAAGCTCTACGGCGAACTCACCATGAACGTGACCGTGGATGCTGCCGGCCGGGTGGTGGAGGCGGAAGTGATCCGGCCCTCCCAATCGCGCCTGCTGGACCAGCGGGCCTTGGCCATCGTCCGCGCGGCTGCGCCGTTCGGCCCCTTCACTGCCGCCATGCGGCGCGAGGCTGACCAGATCGTGGTGACCTCCCGCTTTCGCTTCACGCGCGAAGACGGCTTCGAGGCGCGCACCATGGGCTCCACGCCCAAGGGCAAACTCCGGTGACCTGCAGCTCCACGAAACCATGACTCCCGACCGCTACTTTGTGCTGGGCAACCCGGTAGCCCACAGCCATTCGCCCTTCATCCACGCGGACTTTGCCGCGCAGACCCAGCAGCAGCTCGTGTACGACCGGCGGCTGTGTCCGCTGGACGGTTTTGCCGAGGCGGTGCGGGCCTTGGCAGCCGACACGGCAGGCGGGCCGGTACGCGGCTGCAACGTCACCGTGCCCTTCAAGCTCCAAGCCCTGCGCCTGGCAGGCCAAGTGAGCGCGCGTGCGCGTCTTGCCGGGGCGGCCAACGTGCTGAGCTTCGACCCCCAAGGCTGGCAAGCCGACAACACCGACGGCGCCGGTCTGGTGCAAGACCTGACTCAACATGCACAGTGGGATGTACGCGGTCAGCGCGTGCTGCTGATCGGGGCCGGCGGCGCGGCTGCGGGCGTGCTGGGCCCGCTGCTGGCCTGCAACCCCTCACAGTTGGTGGTGGCCAATCGCACGGCTGAAAAGGCCTTGCACCTGGTCGACAGCCACAGGCATTGCGCCGCGGCGGCGGGCGCCGAGCTCCAAGCAGCGCCACTGGACCAACCCGGCGAGGGCTTCGATCTGGTGATCAACGCCAGCGCCTCCAGCCTGGCTGGCGCTGCCTTGCCGGTACCCGACGCCGTGTTGCGTCCCGGCGGCCTGGCGGTGGACCTCATGTACGGCCCTGCGGCCGAGCCCTTCCTGGCCTGGGCCCGAAGCCGGGGCGCGGTGGCGCGCGACGGTCTGGGCATGCTGGTGGAGCAGGCGGCGGAGGCCTTCTGGCTGTGGCGCGGTGTACGCCCGGAAACCCCCCCCGTGCTACAGGCTCTGCGTCAGAAGGTGGAGGCCGCCTCTTGAAGCAAGCGCTGCGCCACCTGGCCAGGCTGGGCCTGCTGATGGGCGTGTGCCTGCTAGCCCTGCAGCTGTGCTTTGCTCTGCGCATCCTCGCCATGCGGTGGGTGGATCCGGTGTCCACCAGTTTCCAGCGAAGCGAAGCATGGCGTCTGCTCACCACTCAAGGAAAGATCGAGTGGAGCCAGCGGTGGGTCGATGCCGACCAGATCTCCGTTCAGCTCAAGCGCGCTGTGATCGCCAGCGAGGACGCCGCATTTGCCAGCCACACGGGCGTGGACTGGGCGTCGCTGGAAATGGCCTGGGACCGCAACCAGCGCGCCGAGGCGCGCGCAGAGGCGCGGGCGCAGAAACAGCCTCCCGGCGGACGCAAGGTGGAACCCAAGGTCGTGGGCGGCTCCACGATCACCCAGCAGTTGGCCAAGAACCTGTTCCTCTCGGGTGAGCGCACCGTGCTGCGCAAGGCGCAAGAGTTCGTCATCACGCTGATGCTCGAAGCGCTGCTGCCCAAGCGCCGCATCCTGGAGATCTACCTCAACAGTGTGGAATGGGGTGAGGGCCTGTTTGGCGCGCAGGCCGCGGCACGGCACTACTTCCGTACAGACGCCCAGCGCCTGGGCGTGGAACAAGCCGCGCGGCTGGCTGTGATGCTGCCCGCGCCCAAACGCTTCGAGAAGCGCCCGGGCTCGGAGTATGTCGTCTCGCGCAGTGCCACCATCTCTGCGCGCATGGGTGCCGTGGAGGTGCCATGATGCCCAGGAGCACGACCAGCCCCCGAGGAACCTGCACACCATGTCCGACAGCCTGACCGAAGAGATCGCCGCCGCAGCGGCCCGGCTGGTGGTGGAGTCGGGTATGGAGTACGGGGCGGCCAAACACAAGGCCGCGCGGGCCCTGAGCCGCCGCGGCGGCCAGGCCTCGCGCGCAGAACTGCCCTCCAGCGAGCAGGTGGAAGACGAGGTGCGTGCCTACATCGAGCTCTTTCTGGGGGACTCGCAGCCGGCGGAGCTGGGAGCGCTGCGCCGCGTGGCAAGTCACTGGATGCAGCGCCTGGCCGAGTTCCGGCCCCACCTCAGCGGTGCCGTGTGGCGAGGTACCGCCACTCGGGAATCTGCCGTTCATATCGACCTGTACTGTGACGACAGCAAGGCGGCCGAGATCGCCCTGCTGAACCTGGGCATCGACCATGACGTCCACGTGCTGGACGCCGGCCATGCGGCGGCGCGCGACGTGCTGACCGTGACCTCGCCCTCCCGGGAGCTGGGGCAGCCGGTCACCGTTCACCTGATCGTCAATGACCATGACGACCTGCGAGGCGCGCTGAGGCCCGACAGCCGAGGCCGTACGTGGCGCGGTGACCTCGCCGCCCTGCAGCGTCTGCTGGCCGAACCGGAAGCCTCCGCATGAGCACACCCGACCCCGACCCGTCCGCCCATCAGCACGGTAACCCCGGGCAGCCCAGACGGCACTGGCTTCAGATGGCGGCCGTCGCAGGCGTGGCCGGTGCGGCCGCCGCTGCGGGCCTAGGCTGGCAACAACGGCAGGCAGCGCAAGCCCCGTCCGGCCCGCCCTGGAGCGAACGCTTTCCCACCCCCGACGGCGGGGAGTTGGTCATGGCCTCGATGCGCGGGCGCCCGCTGGTGCTGAACTTCTGGGCCACCTGGTGCCCCCCCTGCATCAAGGAACTGCCCGACCTGGACCGCTTCCACCGGGAGTGGAGCCCCAAGGGCTGGGAGGTGGTGGGCTTGGCGGTGGACAACCTGCGCGCGGTCAAGGAGTTTCTGCAGCGCCAGCCCCTCGGATTTCCCGTCGGCATGGCCGGGCTGGAAGGGTCAGCCTTGAGTCGGCAGTTGGGCAACGGACAGGGCGCCCTGCCCTTCACCGCTGTGTTTGATACCCGGGGCGTGGTAATTCAACGCAAGCTGGGTCAGACCAGCTACGACGAACTCAAGGGCTGGGCAAAAGGCCTTTAACGCAGTGCATCTGACCCGCTGCCGAGGCCCTGAAGTGAGACCCGCAGAGCCCTTCGCCGCGCCGGCGTCAGCCTGCCCCAAGACAAAGACGGTAACGGCTGCGTCTTGCCGCCAGACACCTCAAAACCACCGCTTCCAGCGGGCATCCGGACGCCAACTGTGTTGAAGTGAGGCCATTGGCACACGAATCGCCGTCACAGCAGCGCCCGCGGCAGCACCACCACCCTGGCATCACAGCACTTCCTCCCGCCAGGCCAAGCCATCTGGAAGCTACCCAGGCCCAACTCAGATTTGGCAACCATCTCGCAGTTAGATGCAAGTTGCCGAAAGATCAGCGCAGTTCATTACACTCTACCCATCGGTGCAGCACTGCCGCCGCTTCTACAACTTCCAACAGCACAGCCCCCACCCTCTCTACGAGGGCGAGCGGGCAGGCACCCGAGGACCCCATGGATCTGCGCAAACTCAAGACCCTGATCGACCTGGTTTCCGAGTCCAGCATCTCCGAGCTGGAGATCACCGAAGCCGAGGGTAAGGTCAGGATCGTCAAGGCCACCGCGGCGACAGCGGTCAGCGCGCCCTTGGCCACCATGGCCGTTCCCGCCGTTGCACCCCCAGCGCCTGCGTTGGCCCCTGCGGCAGCGGCGGCGGCCGCTCCCGCGACCGAGCCGCAAGCCAAGGTGATCAAGTCCCCCATGGTCGGCACCTTCTACCGCTCTGCCAGCCCGGGGGCCAAGCCCTTTGCAGATGTCGGCACCACCGTCAAGGAAGGCGACCCGGTCTGCATCATCGAAGCGATGAAGATCATGAACGAGATCGAGGCCGACCTGGGCGGCACCATCTCACGCATCCTGTGCGAGAACGGGCAAGCGGTGGAGTTCGGACAACCCTTGTTCGTCCTGGAATAAGCCACCCGCCATGTTCAAGAAAATCCTGATCGCCAACCGTGGCGAGATCGCGCTGCGGATCCAGCGCGCATGCCGGGAGATGGGCATCAAGTCGGTGGTGGTGTACTCGGAGGCCGACCGCGAGGCCAAGTACGTCAAGCTGGCTGACGAGGCCGTGTGTATCGGTCCCGCACCTTCGGGCCAGAGCTACCTGCACATGCCGGCCATCATCTCCACGGCCGAGGTCACCGACGCCGAGGCCATCCATCCGGGCTACGGCTTCCTCAGCGAGAACGCCGACTTCGCGGAGCGGGTGGAGAAGAGTGGCTTCGTCTTCATCGGCCCGACGCCAGAGGCCATCCGCATCATGGGCGACAAGGTCTCGGCCAAGCAGGCCATGATCAAGTCAGGCGTCCCTTGCGTCCCGGGCTCCGAGGGGGCACTGCCTGATGACCCGAAGGAGATCATCCGCATCGCGCGCTCGATCGGCTACCCAGTCATCATCAAGGCCGCCGGCGGCGGTGGCGGACGCGGCATGCGCGTGGTCCACACCGAAGCAGCACTGATCCACGCCGTGCAGACCACCCGCACCGAGGCTGGTGCAGCCTTCGGCAACCCGTCGGTCTACATGGAGAAGTTCCTCGAGACCCCGCGGCATGTGGAAATCCAGATCCTGGCTGACGGACAGCGCGGCGCCGTGTGGCTGGGCGAGCGCGACTGCTCCATGCAGCGGCGCCACCAGAAGGTGATCGAGGAAGCTCCCGCACCGGGCATTCCGCGACGCGCCATCGAGAAGATCGGCGACCGCTGCACCGCCGCCTGCCTGAAGATCGGCTACCGAGGTGCTGGCACCTTCGAGTTCCTGTACGAGAACGGTGAGTTCTACTTCATCGAGATGAACACGCGGGTGCAGGTGGAGCATCCCGTGACCGAACTGGTGACAGGCATCGACATCGTGCAGATGCAGATCCGCATCGCCGCGGGGGAGAAGCTGCCCTTCAACCAGCGGGCCATCCAGCTCAAGGGGCACGCCATCGAGTGCCGCGTCAACGCTGAGCACCCCTACACCTTCGTGCCCTCGCCTGGCCGCATCACCATGTGGCACTCGCCGGGCGGCCCTGGCGTGCGCGTGGACTCCCACGCTTACACCAACTACACCGTGCCGCCCAACTACGACTCCATGATCGGCAAGATCATCGTCTACGGCGACACGCGCGAACAGGCGCTGGCGCGCATGCGAACGGCGCTGTCTGAAACGGTGGTCGAGGGCATTCACACCAACATTCCGCTGCACCGTGAGCTGATGATCGATGCAGGCTTCTGCGCTGGCGGCACCAGCATCCATTACCTCGAGCACTGGCTGTCCCAGCGCAAGAAGTGAGCGTCGCGCATGTTCGAACTCGTGCTGCGCTGTCCTGAAGCCCTGGTGGAGACCGTCTCCGACGCCTTGAGCGACGAGCTGGAGGCCCTGGCCGTGTCGGTGGAGGACGCCGACGCCGACAGCCCGGCCGAGCAGGCGCTGTTCGGCGAGCCGGGCATGCCAGCGCCCCGCCCAGGTTGGGACCGCTCCACCTTGCGCGCGCTGTTCGAGACCGAAGCCCTGGCCACCCAGGCGGCGGCCATCCTGCTGGCGCAGGGCTGGTCAGCCGAACTGCACCTGAGCTCGATGGCGCCGGTACCCGACGAAGACTGGGTACGGCTGACACAGTCGCAGTTCGCGCCGGTAGAGATCACGCCCAGCTTCTGGATCGTGCCTACGTGGCACGAGCCCCCGCCCGGGGCTGTGCAGGTCATTCGCTTGGACCCGGGGCTGGCCTTCGGCACAGGCACCCACCCGACCACGCGCATGTGCCTGCGCTGGATCGCCCGCCATGCCCAGGTGGGGCAGGCCCGCTGGCACCGCGTGCTGGACTACGGCTGTGGCTCTGGCATCCTGGCCATCGCGGCCGCCCTGCACGGGGCCAGCGAGGTGGACGCGGTGGATATCGACCCCGCCGCCGTGCAGTCGGCGGCTGACAACGCCGCAGCCAACAACGTCCGTCTCCGTTGCGGCTTGCCAGACCAGGCCGCCGGCGACTACCCGCTCGTGCTGGCCAACATCCTGGCCACGCCGCTGAAGTTGCTGGCGCCTCTGCTGTGCAGCCACCTGCAAGCCGGCGGGCACCTGGTCCTGGCCGGCATCCTGGAGCGACAGGCTGACGAGCTCACCGCGGCCTACGCGCCCTGGCTGGCTCTCCAGGTGACCGACCGCGAAGAGGGCTGGATCCTGATGACGGGCCACCTGCCCGCCGCCTGATGGCCCAACCGCCAGCGGCGGCATCCCGCGTGGCATGATGATCCGATGACCCTGGCCACCCGTTGCCCGGCCTGCCACACCTCCTTCAAGGTGGTGAAGGACCAGCTTCGCCTGGCCGACGGCTGGGTGCGCTGCGGGCGCTGCGATGAGGTCTTTCTCGCAGCCGACGCCTTGGCGCTGAGCGAGCAGGCAGGGCCTGCGCCAACGCAGGGACAGCGCCCGTCGAGCGTGCCCGAGGTGGAACACCCTGCCGCCGCGCAAACCGGGCCAGCTGATGCGCGCCAGCCCGTTGCAGACCACGCCCAGTTGCAGGCCCCTGAACCGGCAGCCGAACGGGCACCGGAAGCTGCCACGGCGCGGCCGTCGATCGAGAAGTCATTGGACCTGCTTACCAGCCCGCCGGACGTAGCCGAGCCCGGACCGTCCACTGAGAGCTCACCCTCGGCGATGCAGTCCGAGGGTCTTCCAGAGCCGATTCCTGAGCGCTCCGCGCCCATGAGGCATTACGTCTGGGACACGGCAGCCACACAACGGGCGCCGCGGTCGCCCTGGGCCACCGCAGCCTGGGGGGTGCTCGCCGGGGTGGGTCTGGCCAGCCTGGTCACCCAGGCCGCCCTGGCCTGGCACGATGAGCTACTGCATGCCGCGCCCAGCCTCAAACCCGTGCTGGAGGTAGCCTGCGTCATGGCCGAATGCCGACTGGAGCCCGTCAGGCGCCTGCAGGCATTGAGCGTGGAGGCCAGCCAGCTCAGCCAGCTGGGCGGGACGATCTACCAGTTCAACGCCACCGTACGCAACCGCTCCGCGGCGGAACTCGCCGCCCCTGCGCTGGACCTCGTGCTCACGGGCAGTGATGGGCAGGTGATCTCAAGAAAGGTGCTGCGCTGGGCCGATTTCGGCCTGCGAAGCCGTTCCATGGCCGCGCAACAGGAGGTGAGCCTGCAGACCAACCTCAACACCGGCACCACCGCCGTTGCGGGCTTTACGATCGAGCTGTTCTATCCCTGAAGCTTCCCCCATATTCTGGAGACACCATGCCCGCCCTGATCTGCGGCTCACTGGCCTTTGACACCATCACCACCTTTCCAGGCCGCTTCGGCCAACAGATCCTGCCAGAGCAGCTGCACATCCTGAACGTGTCGTTCCTGGTGCCCGAGCTTCGCCGGGAGTACGGCGGCTGCGCCGGCAACATCGCGTACAACCTCCGTCAACTGGGGGGAGATCCCGTCATCATGGCCACCCTGGGCAACGACGGGGGCGACTACCTCGAACGCATCCGCGCCTGGGGCGTGGACACCTCGCTGGTCACCTGGGTGCAGGATCACTACACCGCCCAGGCCATCATCATCACGGACACCGACAACAACCAGATCACCGCGTTCCACCCCGGCGCCATGCAGAAGGCCGGCGAGGTGGAGGTCCCGGGGCGCACTGATCTGAAGGTGGCGATCATCGCGCCCGACGGCCGGGATGCAATGCTCGGGCATGCCCGACAACTGCATGCAGCGGGCATCCCGTTCGTGTTTGATCCGGGCCAGGGCCTGCCCATGTTCGACGGCGCCGAACTGCGCGATTTCATCGCACAGGCCACCTGGGTGGCGGTCAACGACTACGAAGCCAGGATGCTGTGCGACCGCACGGGCCTCACGCTGGAATCGCTGTCGGACTCCCACTTGTCAGGGGTCATCGTCACCCTGGGCGCGCAAGGCTGCGACATCTGGATCAAGGGCCGCAAGGAACACGTGCCCGGCGTGCAAGCCTCCGCTGTGCTGGATCCCACAGGGTGCGGGGACGCCTTCCGGGGCGCGCTGTTGTTCGGTCTGGAACGGGGCTGGTCACTCCAGCGCTGCGTGGCACTGGGCAACCGCCTGGGAGCCGCCAAGATCGCCTGCCGCGGCGGCCAGAACCATCAGGTGAATGCCACCTGGACCGCCACAGTCTGAGACCCAAAACAACAAAGCCCGGCATGGCCGGGCTTTGTCACTTCTGACGGGACCCCTCTACGCGGAGTGGCTCCCTCAGAACCCTCAGGGCTTGCTGCCCGTCGGGAAGGGCCACGCAGCAGCGGGGCTCAGTGCCGTCTTGGCAGCTGGCGCAGGGGCAGGGGCAGCAGGGGCAGGGGGAGCCTTCTTGGCTGCAGCCTTCTTGGCAGCAGGCTTCTTGGCAGCAGGCGCCTTCTTGGCGGCAGCAGCCTTCTTCGCCGGTGCAGCCTTCTTGGCAGCAGGCGCAGCAGCCTTCTTGGCAGCCGGAGCTGCAGCCTTCTTCGCCGGTGCTGCCGCCTTCGTGGCAGGTGCCGCGGCCTTCTTCGCCGGTGCTACCGCCTTCTTGGCAGGCGCCGCAGCCTTCTTGGCCGGGGCTGCAGCCTTCTTCGCCGGTGCGGCTGCCTTCTTGGCAGGTGCCGCAGCCTTCTTCGCTGGCGCTGCCGCCTTCTTCGCTGGCGCTGCCGCCTTCTTCGCTGGAGCGGCGGCCTTCTTCGCCGGTGCGGCGGCCTTCTTGGCGGCCGGGGCGGCCTTCTTCGCAGTTGCCATAACGATCTCCTTGATCAAGTTGCAAAGAGCACCGCGCCGCTCGATACAGCGCGGAGATTCGCCTACCTCATGCAGACAACGCGTGCGTTCGCGTGGCGGTGTCGGCTGGGCATGGCGAATAGAGAAGCAAGACCGCGCATCATCGGTGTGGATGAGGCATCAGCGCTTGCAATGGGGTGCATGAATGTGCAGGCAGGTAAGACTGGGCTGAAGCAGGACTGATCAGTCCCAGGACAGCGCACCGCCCGTCTGGTACTCGATGACGCGGGTCTCGAAGAAGTTACGCTCCTTCTTCAGGTCGATCATCTCGCTCATCCAGGGGAACGGATTCTCCTCGTTCGGGAACAAGGCCTCCAAGCCGATCTGTACCGCACGGCGGTTGGCGATGTAGCGCAGGTAGCCCTTGAACATGGAAGCGTTCAATCCGAGAACACCCCGCGGCATGGTGTCCTCGGCATAGCGGTACTCCAGGTCCACCGCCTTCAGGAACAGGGCCTTGATCTCAGCACGGAACTCCGGCGTCCACAAGTGCGGGTTCTCGAGCTTGATCGCGTTGATGAGGTCGATGCCGAAATTGCAGTGCATCGACTCGTCGCGCAGGATGTACTGGTACTGCTCGGCCGCACCGGTCATCTTGTTCTGGCGTCCCAGCGCCAGGATCTGCGTGAAACCGACGTAGAAGAACAGGCCCTCCATCAGGCAGGCGAAGACGATCAGACTCTTCAGCAGCTTCTGGTCAGCCTCGGGCGTGCCCGTCTTGAAGTGCGGGTCCATGATCGCGTCAATGAACGGGATCAGGAACTCGTCCTTGTCACGGATGGAGGAGACCTCGTGATAGGCGTTGAAGATCTCGCTCTCGTCCAGACCCAACGACTCCACGATGTACTGGTAGGCGTGGGTGTGGATGGCCTCCTCGAAGGCCTGGCGCAGCAGGAACTGACGGCACTCCGGAGCCGTGACGTGGCGGTAAGTGCCCAGCGTGATGTTGTTGGCGGCCAGCGAGTCCGCGGTGACGAAGAACCCCAGATTGCGCTTGACGATTCGACGCTCGTCTTCGGTCAGGCCGTTGGGGTCCTTCCAGGTCGCGATGTCGCGCGACATGTTGATCTCCTGCGGCATCCAGTGATTGGCGCAGGTGGCCAGGTACTTCTCCCAGGCCCACTTGTACTTGAACGGGACCAGTTGGTTGACATCGGTCTGGCCGTTGATGATGCGCTTGTCGGCCACGTTCACGCGACGCATTGCGGACGCATCGTCCGAGGCGGTCGCCTGCGCAGTGACCGCAGCGGCGCGGGGTGCAATGGCTGGCGTGGCTGCAGCCAAAGACTGCAGCGAAGGGGGCGTCGGCACAGAGGGTGAGACACCCCATGTCGACTTGGGTGGCGTAGAGCGGGCTTCTTCTTCCCAGACCAGCATTGCGTTATGTCCTCAAGGGCGTTGAATTATCGGAGCGAAGTGTTGGAAGACCAAGCACTTACTGACAAGCTTCACAGTCAGGGTTGTCGATGGAGCAGAACTTCACGTCAGTCGCAGGGGTTGACTCGCCTTGCGCCATCTGCAACTGGGCCTTGGCCGCCGCCGCTTCCATGGCGGAGGTGACCCCGCCACTGGACGGCACGGCATTGAGCGCACCCGGGTGAACTGTGGACTTCTCAGCGTGGGTGGCGCCCATGGTGCGCAGGTAATAGGTGGTCTTCAATCCACGCTGCCAGGCCAAGCGGTAGGTCTCGTCCAGCCTCTTGCCGGACGCGCCCGCCATGTAGATGTTGAGGGACTGCGCCTGGTCAATCCACTTCTGTCGCCGCGCAGCGGCCTCCACCAGCCAGGCAGGATCCACTTCAAAGGCCGTGGCGTAGAGCTGCTTGAGCTCATCAGGCACGCGGTCGATGCGGCGCAGTGAGCCATCGAAGTGCTTCAGGTCGGACACCATCACGCTGTCCCACAGACCGAGCTTCTTGAGGTCGCGCACGAGGTACTCGTTGACCACCGTGAACTCGCCTGACAGGTTGGACTTGACAGAGATGTTGCCGAAGCAGGGCTCGATCGAAGCGTCCACACCGATGATGTTGGAGATGGTGGCGGTGGGGGCGATGGCCACGCAGTTGCTGTTGCGCATGCCGTGCTGGGCGATGCGCTGGCGCAGGGCATCCCAGTCCATGGTGACCGAACGGTCCACATCCACGTAGCCTCCGCGGTGCTTGGCCAGCAGGTCCAGCGAGTCGATGGGCAGGATGCCCTGATCCCACAGCGAACCCCTGTAGCTCGAGTAGCGCCCGCGCTCCTCGGCGAGCTCGGTAGAGGCCCAGTAGGCGTGGTAGCACACCGCCTCCATGGACCTGTCGGCAAACTCGACCGCCTCAGCACTGGCGTAGGGCACGCGCAGCTGGTAGAGACAATCCTGGAAGCCCATGATGCCCAGACCCACCGGGCGGTGGCGCAGGTTGGAGTCACGCGCCTTTTTGACGGCGTAATAGTTGATGTCGATGACGTTGTCGAGCATGCGCATTGCCGTCGACACCGTCTTCTGCAACTTCACCTGATCGACGGCCATACGCCCATCCGCGCCCTGGACCAGATGCTGCACGAGGTTCACTGATCCGAGGTTGCACACCGCGATCTCGGTGTCGCTCGTGTTCAGCGTGATCTCGGTGCACAGGTTGCTGGAGTGCACCACGCCCACATGCTGCTGCGGGCTGCGCACGTTGCAGGCGTCCTTGAACGTGATCCAGGGATGCCCGGTCTCGAACAGCATGGTCAGCATCTTGCGCCACAGGCTGCGTGCCGGCATGCGCTTGAAGAGCTTGATCTCGCCGCGGTCGGCCTTGGCCTCGTAGGCCGTGTAGGCCTGCTCGAAGGCCTGACCGAACAGGTCATGAAGGTCAGGGCAGGTGGAAGGCGAGAACAACGTCCAGTCCGCATCCTCGATGACGCGCCTCATGAACAAGTCGGGGATCCAGTTGGCCGTGTTCATGTCGTGGGTGCGCCGACGGTCATCGCCCGTGTTCTTGCGCAGTTCCAGGAATTCCTCGATGTCCAGGTGCCAGGACTCGAGATAGGAGCACACCGCACCCTTGCGCTTGCCGCCCTGGTTGACCGCCACCGCGGTGTCGTTGACCACCTTCAGGAAGGGCACCACGCCCTGGCTCTTGCCATTGGTGCCCTTGATGTAGGAACCCAGAGCCCGCACACGGGACCAGTCGTTGCCCAGGCCACCGGCAAACTTGGACAGCAGCGCGTTCTCCTTCAAGGCCTCATAGATGCCGTCGAGGTCGTCTGCCACCGTGGTGAGGTAGCAGCTCGAGAGCTGGGAGCGGCGTGTGCCGGAGTTGAACAGCGTGGGCGTGCTGGACATGAAGTCGAAGCTGGACAGGACTTCATAGAACTCGATGGCGCGCGCCTCGCGGTCCACCTCGTTCAGCGACAGGCCCATGGCCACCCGCATGAAGAAGGCCTGGGGCATCTCGATGCGTCGCTCTTCGATGTGCAGGAAGTAGCGGTCGTACAGGGTCTGCAGGCCGAGGTAGTCGAACTGCAGATCACGCTCGGGCTTGAGCGCTGCAGCCAGGCGCGACAGGTCGAACTGAAGCAGCTTGTCATCCAGCAACTCGGCCTGCACGCCCTTCTTGACGAAGGTCGGGAAGTAGTCGGCGTAGGCTGCCCCCATGTTGGAGGTGTCAACCTCCGCGCCCATGATCTCGCGGCGGATGGTGTGCATCAGCAGCCTGGCCGTGGCCCGCGTGTAGGCCGGCTCGCGCTCCAGCAAGGTGCGTGCAGCGAGGATTGCCGCCTTGAAGACCTCGTCGATGGGCACGCCGTCGTAGAGGTTGCGCATGGTCTCCGCCAGGATGGGCTCGGGTGACACGTCAGCACCCAAGCCGGAGCAGGCATGCCGGACCAAGCCCGTCAAGGCGACCAAGTCCAGCGCCACCCGCTGACCACGGTCGGTGACATAGACCTCGGCAGGCTTGACCTCGGCCGGGGTGGACTGGCGTGCGCGCTCCTGCGCGCGACGATCGCGATACAGCACATAGGCGCGTGCAACCTCATGGTGACCACCGCGCATCAGGCCCAGCTCGACCTGGTCCTGAACATCCTCGATGTGGAAGGTGCCACCGCCCGGGCGCGACCGCATCAGCGCGCGCACGACAGCCTCGGTCAGGCCGTCCACCGTCTCACGCACACTGGCCGAGGCAGCGCCCTGAGTGCCATGCACCGCGAGGAAGGCCTTCATCAGGGCGACTGCGATCTTGCTGGGCTCGAACGAAACCACCGCGCCGTTACGCCGGATGATCTGGTAGGCCGTGTAGGCCGATGTGGGTGTGACCACGGAACCGCGGGGGGGCGTGGAGAGAAAGGCTTCCTGACTGGAAAGGGCGGCTGACTGCATGCGGATCCTCGTGGGGCTGGAGCGGGGTCGGGCAGGCCTGGGATAGGCTGATGGAGAAGACACCGTGTGGGTTGCCACACACTATATATGGTGCCGGAGAGGCACTCAAGGCACTACCGGTAGGGTTGGGCGGTCGTTTTCCCTGATTCCCATCAGGGTTGATCAGGCGCATCGGTTTCGGTGCCGATGCCCAGCCGGGCCATGCGGTAGCGCATCTGGCGCAGGGACAACCCCAGGCTTGCGCCGGCGGCGGTGCGGTTGAACCGATGACGCGTCAAGGCCTGCTCCAGAATGGAACGCTCGACACCGTCGAGATAGGCTGCGATGTCGGCGGGCAAGGGGCCCACCGCCCCCGACGGCAAGTCGCCCTGCGAAACGGACGCCGCCCGCTCCGCTGGGGCCACAGACAGGCCTTCCTGACGGTCCTCGGCGGCCCGACCCGGCACCTTCAGAGCAACGGCGGCGGAGTCCAGTGCCAGGGCCTGCGCACCGCCCAGTTCATCAGTGCAGATGGTGTCGGCTCCCGACAACGCCAGCGCGCGATGCAGCATGTTCTCGAGCTGTCGCACGTTGCCCGGGAAAGTGAAGGTGCGCAAGTGCGACAAGGCATCCTCAGTGACTGTCGGTACGGGATGGATACCCGCCTCTGCAGCAATCCGCGCGAGGATGTCCGCACACAGGTGCGCCAGATCGTCCAGCCGCTCGCGCAACGCCGGAACGGGAATGTGGATCACGTTGAGGCGGAAGTAGAGGTCCTGGCGGAAGAGGCCGGCCTGCACGTCTGCAGCCAGGTCCCGATGGGTGGCACTGACAATTCGCGCATTGCTGGGCACCTCGGCCGTCGCGCCCAGGGGGCGCACGCTGCGCTCCTGGATGGCGCGCAGCAACTTGCTCTGCATCAACAGGGGCAGGTCACCAATCTCGTCCAGGAACAGCGTGCCGCCTTGCGCGGCTTGGAAGAAGCCGGGCCGGTCGTCGTTGGCACCGGTGAAGGCACCCTTGCGGTAACCGAAGAACTCGGCCTCCAGCAGGGTCTCGGGAATGGCGCCACAGTTCACCGGCACGAAGGGGCCGGCAGCGCGCGCCGAGGCTTCGTGGATGGCGCGCGCCACCAGTTCCTTGCCCGTGCCGGACTCCCCGGTCACCAGGACAGGCGCCATGCTGCGCGAGACCTTTTCCACCATGGCCCGCACCTGGCCCATGGCAGCCGAGCCTCCCACCAGGCGCGCCAGTTCGGGGCGTGCGGCCGGGCTGGTGGCCGTCGTCGCCGAGGTAACGGGAGCCGACGCTGTCGAGGGTCTCATCGGATGGGGCCCACGCCCCAGGGCCGATGCCACCACAGTGCGGAACTGCCTCAGATCCACCGGCTTGGTGAGGTAGTCGAAGGCACCGGCCTTCAGCGCGGCCACCGCGTTCTCAGCAGAACCGAAGGCGGTGATGACGATCGCGCGCTCGGGTCGGCCCGTACGCTCCAGGTGGTGCAGCAATTCAATACCCAGACCATCGGGCAGCCGCATGTCGGTGATCAGCAGGTTGAACGATCCCCGCTCCAGCGCCGTCAGGGCTTCCTGCACAGAACCAGCGCACTCGACGTCGTGGCCTTCGCGCACCAGCGTCAGTTCGTACAGGGTGCGCAGGTCGGGCTCATCGTCGACCACCAACACACGGCACACAGCCGGGCTCATGCTGCGAGTTCTCCGCCGTCTGGCGCTGCCCAGGGCCGCTGGAGGCGGATCTCGAAGGCCGTGCCTCGGAGCGCGTCGGGAGCACGCTGCAGCAGGCGGATGGACGCCCCATGCCGCTCGCACAACTCCTTGCAGATGTACAGACCCAGCCCGGACCCGCGGCTGCGGGTGGAGAAGAAGGGTTCGAACATGTGAATCTCGACCTCGGGGGCTACGGGCGGGCCGTCGTTGCTGATCGTCAAAACAGCCTCATTACTGCCGTCTTCTGCCAGTTCCACTTTCACTGCGCCAGCATGGCCAGAGGCATGCCTGGCTGCATTCTCCAGCAGGTTGATGAGCACGCGCCGAAGGTGCTCTGGATCGAAGAGCACCTGCAGGCCCGTTAAGGGCAGGGCGAGCTCCACCAATGCCGGTGATGTGCGCGCCGTGCGCGTCCATTCGATGACGGAGGCCCTGATCAAGGTCGGCGCGTCGAGGGGCCGCGCCTCGGCGGCAGCGGACGGCAACGCGTCCAGCATGTCATCGACCAGACGGCGCAAGCGCTGCACGTTGTCGGCCATGATGGACACCAACCGGTCCTGCGGGGCCGGCAGTCCGTCCTCGGCCAAGAGCTCGGTGGCCTGCGCCATCGCCGCCAGCGGGTTGCGAATCTCGTGCGCGATGCCAGCCGACATACGTCCCATGGCAGCGAGCTTCTCCTGCTGCACGCGGGCCTGCACGGCGCGCTCATCCTCCAGCAAAAGCACGCAAAGGTCCTCGGCCGCGGCCTCCTCGTCTGGGCGGTTCGCAGTTGGGTCCAGCCGGGTGAAGCGAATCCGGGCGCGCACCTTGGAAGTGGCCTGTCCCGGCATGGCCAAGGACAGTTCGCGCCCCGCGGCGGGCCAACGTCCCTGCGCATGCGCGCGCTCCACCGCCTCCAACAAGGCAGCCCAGTGGGCCTGCGGAGCCACCCAAGAAGGCCGCCCATCGGGTGACGGAGCCGTCAGGCCAAGCAAGGCCCGGGCAGCGGGGTTGGCCGCCAGCACACGGCGCTGGCGGTTGAGCACCAGCACGCCTTCGCCCATCTCCTCGATGACGAGCCTGTTCAACAACGCCTGCTGCCGGGCGCGCTCGCGACTGTCCATGGCCGAACGCTCTTCGCGCAGCAGGCGCGCCGCCAGTTCGCCGGACAGCCAGGCAATCGCGAACAAACCGATGCCGGCCAGCCCCGCCGCCAGCCAGGGCGAGGGACCGGTGGGCGCGTGCAAGACACTCCACCAGGCCTGACCCAGGAGCGAGAGGGTCACCGCCGCAGCTGTGGCCAGGGCCTGCCGACGCGGCATCAGCACCCCGGCCATCAGCACGGGCAGCACCAGCAAAGCGCCAAAGTTGAAGCTGGTGCTGGACGCGATGGCCAGGAGCACCACGAAGGCCAGCGCATCGGCCCCCACCGACAAGACCAACAGGGTCGGACTGGGCGGCACCGCTCGCGGGCCCTGCCGGCCGGAAGCCCACATCCAGCCCGCCAACGCCAAAACCTGCAGGCCGTATAGGCCGCTCACGAGCAAGGCACTGGACTCCGGCGAGGCACCCACCATGGACGACCCGAAGTGCAGCAGAGCCAGCAACACCCCGACCACCGCGCGCGCACCCACGTAGGTACGAAAGAGGCGGTCGAGGGCGGGGCCCACCCTGGGCCAGGACGTACCAGTTCGCCTGGAACCCGTCGAGGATTCGTGGAACCAGGGCAACTCCGGCCCCGACAGGGGAAGCTGCTCGGTCAGGACCGAGTCGGGCCCTGGTGCGGCCCCAGGGGGACTCCCGGCGTCGCGCGACGATGGGCCCTCCTGGATGAACCAGCTGCCAACGCCTGGGTCCGGCGCCGCACGGGGACGATAAGGACCGGCTTCAGGATGCACCTGCGGCCTCCATCAACTCAGGCTCAGCGAGACCGCCCCGCCTGCAGATGCGCCGCGCCACAGTAGGGAACCTGGTCCGCGTAAACCGCTTCGTCAGCAGGCAGGTGAACGCCGCAATGGCCGCAAGCCACCATCTGCCGGGGTTCCCCCGTAGGCGACTGGCCAGCAGGCATTTCGCGGGACGACCCGGGAGCCGCGGAACCACCACCCGATCTGGCAGCACCCTGCGAGCTTGTTGGATCCTTGGGCCCTTTGGAGCCTGCACGGAACCGAGCCGACAACAGCCACAGGCCCACACCAACCACCAGCAGAACGAGCAGGTACTTCATCGGCACACCACCGATCAAGCCAGGGTGCGGGAGAGCAGGACCTCCAGCACAAACCGTGACCCCACGTACGCCAGCAGCAGCACCAGGGCGCCTGCATACAACCAGCGCGTGGCTTGCCGTCCGCGCCAGCCGCGGCCGTGGCGGCCCACGAGCAGCAGGGCAAAGATGCCCCAGCCCAGCAGCGACAGCACCGTCTTGTGGTCCCAGCGCCAGTCGGTGGAGGTGGCAATGCCCAGCCCGATGGCGGCCGACAG
>CAISJH010000321.1 GCA_903885585.1 uncultured beta proteobacterium | reverse complement strand
GCTCAGGGCCGCGCCGCCACCTGGGTCGGCGAACGGGCGGCCAACGCCCTCAAGTCACCTTCCCAGCCTTGCAGCTTGTCGGCGAGGTGCCGGCGCTGTGCGGGCGTGGCGGCGTTGTGCACGGCCGCAGCCAGTTCGCATTGGTGCGAGGCCAGGCGCTCCCGATAGCCTGAGCCGTCCGAGGGCGCCGCGAGCCAGCGTCGCTCCATGGTCTGACGCAGGTCGGCGGCCACCTGGTCGCGGGGGCGGCGGTCGCCCGAGAGCTTGCGCAGAGCCGCCATCATCTGGGCCTGGCTGGCCTGACGCTCGGCCCACCAGCGGGCAGGGTCGAAGGGAGAGGTCCGCACGCTGGCGGCCACCAGGGCCCGCTGCGCAGGCTCCAGCGTGCCGTAGAAGGTCTCAAAGCGCTCGATGGTGCGCTCGGTGGACGCCTCCCAACGCTGCTCGGTACGCGGCTGCAGGAAGTCCTTGCGGCGCTTGGCATCGTCCTCGTCCAGGCGCCGCTCCAGCCGGGCCAACTGCTCTGCGCTCAAGGTGGGCACCACCTCGGCGGCCACGGGCAGCACGCGCTCCATCAAGGGGTCGATGCGCCGGCGCAGGTCATCGGACCAACGGCACACCTGCTGCGGCGTCACCGCGGCAGCCGTCTCGCTGCGGGTGCGCGCCAGCCAGCCGGCGTAGTCGCTCAGCTGGGTGCCACGGTGCCAGGCAAACCACTGCGCCAAGGCGTCTTTGGTGCGTGCGGACTGCTCGCTGGTCAAGGCCAGGCGGGAGTCCAGCCACCAATGCGCCAGAAACGGACCCTGGTCGTAGCCCAGGCGCATGGCGCTGCAACCGGCCAGCCCGACGATCGCCGCCAGGGCGAGGCCGATAATCGCCCCCTTTCTGGCAAGCGTCGAAAAGGTCCTGAGCATGGCTTCGAGCGAGGCGTTGAATGTGGTGGTGATGGCGGCCGGCAAGGGCACGCGCATGAAATCGGCGCTGCCCAAGGTGCTGCACAAGCTGGCCGGGCACTCCTTATTGCAGCACGTCCTGGACGCGGCCGCTGCGCTGGGGCCACAGCGCACCGTCGTCATCACCGGCCACGGGGCCGACGAGGTGGAGGCGGCCGTGGCCGCCAGCGGCGCGGTCTTCGCCCGGCAGATGCCGCAGCTGGGCACCGGCCACGCCGTGCAACAGGCCGTGCCGGCCTTGGTCGACGAGGCGGGCACGACGCTGGTGCTCAATGGCGACGTGCCGCTGATCCGCACCGACACCGCACGCGCGCTGGCGCAGGCCTGTGGCGGCACGCGCCTGGCGCTGCTGACCGTGACCCTGGACGACGCCACCGGGTACGGACGCATCGTCCGCAGCCCGCAGGGTGCCGTGCTGGGCATCGTGGAGCACAAGGACGCGAGCCCTGAGCAGCGTTCCATCCGCGAGATCTACACCGGCATCCTGGCCGCGCCTACGGCCGCGCTGAAGCGCTGGGTGGGGGCGTTGAAGAACGACAACGCGCAGCGCGAGTACTACCTGACCGACATCGTGGCCATGGCCGTGGCCGAGGGCTGCGAGGTGGTGGCCGCCCAGCCGGCCAGCGACACCGAGGTGCTGGGCGTCAACAGCCCTGTGCAGCTGGCCGATCTGGAGCGCCGCCTGCAGCGCCTGCGGGCCGAAGCCTTGATGGAAGCCGGCGTGCGCCTGGCCGACCCGGCGCGCTTTGACCTGCGCGGCACGCTGCAGTGCGGCAGCGACGTGGAGATCGACGTCAACTGCGTCTTCGAAGGCGAGGTGGTGCTGGGCGACGGCGTGCGCATCGGCGCCAACTGCGTGCTGCGCAACGCGCGCATCGACACTGGCGCGGTGATCCACCCATTCACGCACATCGACGGCGAGGCCGCGGGCGTGCGCGTGGGGGCGGGTGCGCTCGTCGGTCCCTTTGCGCGGCTGCGCCCGGGCGCGGATCTAGGCCCCGAGGTGCACATCGGTAACTTTGTCGAGGTGAAGAACTCCACGCTGGCGCGCGGCGCCAAGGCCAACCACCTGGCCTACCTCGGCGATGCCACCGTGGGCGAGCGCGTGAACTATGGCGCCGGCAGCATCACCGCCAACTACGACGGAGCCAACAAGCACCGGACCGTGATCGAGGCCGATGCCCACATCGGCAGCAACTGCGTGCTGGTGGCGCCCGTCACCATAGGCGCCGGTGCCACCATCGGCGGCGGCTCCACCATCTCCAAGAATGCCCCAGCAGGGCAGCTGACCGTGGCTCGCGCCAGGCAAGCCACCATGCCCGGCTGGCAGCGGCCCAAGAAGGCGCCCAAGGGCTGAGAGCTCGTGAGTCATTCCCGCTCGGGCGAGCGGGCGTGACTCACAGACCCTGGGGCAGTTTCAACCTGCGGGTGCCCCCGCACCCCGCCGCAAGGCTTCCATCGTGTCCATGGCCAGGCACAGGTCGTCCCAGGCCTTGGCCTTGTCCAGCAGGTTGCGCAGCAGGTAGGCGGGGTGGTAGGTGACGATGAGCGGCACCCCCTGGTAGCGGTGCACACGGCCGCGCAGGCGGCCGATGGGCTCGTCGGTGCGCAACAGGGCCTGCACGGCAAAGCGCCCCATGGCCAGGATGACCTGCGGCTGGACGAGTTCGATCTGCCGCACCAGAAAAGGCTCGCAGCGGGCAAGTTCGGCCGGCTCAGGGTTGCGGTTGCCCGGCGGGCGGCACTTCAGTGTGTTGGCGATGTAGACCTGCCGGTCGGGCGTCAGCGCCGGAGCGCCTTCGGGCGCCGTCTCGGCCCGGGTCAGGCCCAACGCGGCCAGCATCTGGTCCAGCAGGCGGCCGGCGGGGCCGACGAAAGGTTCACCGCGCAGGTCTTCCTGCTCGCCCGGGGCCTCACCCACCACCATCCAGTGCGCACGGGCGTGGCCCACGCCGAAAACGGTCTGGCGCCGCTTCT
>CAISJH010000320.1 GCA_903885585.1 uncultured beta proteobacterium | reverse complement strand
CATGGTTGTCTCCGGTGTTGGTCAGGCGGTTGATGAAGCCGAATGCATGTCCTGCGATTCGCGATAACGCATCATATTGCCTGTTTGGTTTCAGAGTCAAGCACTATCGTGCATCTTTTTTTCTGAGCAGTTACCCTCGTAACCCCACGGCCTCGCGCACCGTGAGGCGCAGAATCTGGAAGGTCTCGTCCAACGATTGGGCGCTGGTGTCCACTTGAAGGTCCGCCTTGGAGTAGAACGCCGCGCGGCCGGCCAGGATGCCTTTGAGGTCTTCCATCGCCTCCTTGCTGGCTGCCATGGGCCGCATGTCGCCCTGGGCCACCACCCGCTTCATGTGGTCCTCGGGTGCGGCCTGCAACCATACCGAGGTGCAGTGCGTCAGCATTTCATTGAAGGTGGCGGGGTCCGACACCAGGCCGCCGGGGGTGGCGATCACGGCCTCGGGGTAGATCTGGATGGCTTCTTCCAGCGCCCGGCGCTCGTAGCGGCGGTAGGCGTTCTGGCCGTACAGCGCCTGGATCTCGGCGGCGCGGCAGCCAGCGAACTTCTCGATCTCGCTGCTGAGTTCAATGAAGGGGAAGCCCAGGTCCTCGGCCAGCAGACGGCCGAGGGTAGACTTGCCTGCACCTCGAAGGCCGACCAGGGCGATGCGCGTGCTGCGGCCGGCCGGCCCGCTACCGGCGGCGGTGCCGTGCAGGATCTCGCCCACCGCCACGCGAGCCTTTCGCAGGGTGGCTTCGTCGCGGCCGCCCAGCATCTCACGCAGCATCAGCCACTCGGGCGAAGAGGTGGTCACGTCTCCCGTCAGTTCCGCCAGCGAACACTGCAGTGCCTGCGCCACCTGCAGCAGCACCAGGATGGACGCATTGCCCACGCCATATTCCAGATTGGCCAGATGCCGCTCGGACACCTCGGCGGCCAAGGCGCAGGCCTTGCGGGTCATCCCACGTCGAGCCCGCAGTTGACGCACGCGCTCCCCCAAGGCCACGAGAAAAGGATTCTTGCCGGCGTCCTCCGCACCCGCTTGCGCGGCGGCGGAGGAGACCTCGGCTTCTTCAGCGGCCGCCACAGGCATCCGTAAGCCGTCGGCACCAACAGCAGGCAATGAAGAACTCAGTGGTTTCCCTGATACAGGCAATATAGTGCTTGACACGCTCATCGGCTGGACATAAAGTTCATGCAAGCACAATACTGCATCTTCTGTGATGGCGCAAGCCTGATGCAGGTCAAGACACCAAGAAACGCCAGGAGACACCCATGAGCGCAGAGCACTTCAGAGCCCAGATCGTGGAGTTGAGCGCCGCCATCGCCGGCCGACCTGTGGACGCCGCGCTGGACGCCTGGCTGAACGCCGAGCATGGTGCCCAGTCCCCCACCTATGCCGCGCTCAAGGCTTCCTGTGAGCAAGGTGTGGCCGAGGGCTGGCTGTGCAACCGCGAAGGCGGCGGCATCCGCTACGGCCGCATCTTCAAGCCCGCCGACGACCTGCAGGGCTTCTCGGTGGACGTGGTGGACATGCGCGACATCGCCGGCCCGCACCACGTGCACCCGCAAGGCGAGATCGACCTCATCATGCCGCTGGACGACGGAGCCACCTTCGACGGTCGCCCGGCCGGCTGGTGCGTCTACCCCGCGGGCAGCGCCCACAGCCCCACCGTGCGCAACGGCCGCGCCCTGGTGCTGTACCTGCTGCCGCAAGGGCAGATCGAGTTCACGAAGTAACCGCCTCCCCCCCCACAAGACCGCGCGACAAACGGGCACCCAGACCCAAGCGCGGCCTGATCAGCAGAACACACAGAACACCACCCCAGGAGACAAACCCATGACCGCCGAGTCCCCCCTGCCCGACGTGCCCGCGCTGCCAGCGCGATTCAACTTCGCGCAACACCTGCTCGAAGCCAACGTCGCCCGCTCCGGCAAGGTGGCCTTCGTAGACGACGCGGGCACGCTGAACTACGGCACCCTGGCCGATCGCGTGAAGCGCCTGGCAGCTGGCCTGCGGGGCCTGGGCATCCGGCGCGAGGAGCGCGTGCTGCTGCTGATGCAGGACGGTTGCGACTGGCCGGTGAGCTTCCTGGGCGGCATCTATGCCGGACTGGTGCCCGTGGCCGTGAACACGCTGCTGACGGCTGACGACTACGCCTACATGCTGGAGAACTCTCGCGCGCAGGCGGTGCTGGTCTCCGGCGCCCTGCTGCCCACGCTCACCGCTGCGATGACCCGCAGCGACCACGAGGTGCGCAAGGTGATTGTGTCGCGCCCCGTGGCGCCGCTGCACCCGGCCGAGGTGGAATTCGAGGCCTTCCTGGCCGCGCACGACCCTGCGCCGCGCCCCGCCCCCACGGGTGCCGACGACCCCGCTTTCTGGTTGTATTCCTCCGGCTCCACCGGCCGCCCCAAGGGCACGGTGCACTCGCACGCCAACCCCTACTGGACGGCCGAGCTCTACGGCAAGCGGGTGCTGAAGTTGCGCGAAGACGATGTGTGCTTCTCGGCGGCCAAACTGTTCTTCGCGTACGGCCTGGGCAACGGCCTGAGCTTCCCCATGAGCGTAGGTGCCACCACCATCTTGATGGGCGAACGTCCCACGCCCGAGGCCACCTTCAAGCGCATGCACGGCGACGTGGGCGGCGTAAAGCCCACCGTGTTCTTCGGCGCCCCCACTGGCTTTGCCGGCATGCTGGCGCACCCGCAACTGCCCGCACGCGCCGACCTGGCCCTCCGCCTCGTGTCCTCCGCCGGTGAGGCCCTGCCGGCCGAGCTGGGCGAGCGCTTCAAGGCGCACTTCGGCGTGGACATCGTGGACGGCATCGGCTCCACCGAGATGCTGCACATCTTCCTGAGCAACACGCCCGAGAAGGTGCGCTACGGCACCACCGGCTGGCCCGTGCCCGGCTACGAGGTGGAACTGCGCGGCGAGAACGGCGAGCCCGTGCCCGACGGTGAGCCGGGCGACCTCTACATCCACGGCCCCTCCGCGGCCATGATGTACTGGGGCAACCGTGTGAAATCACGCGAGACCTTCCAGGGTGCCTGGACCAAGAGCGGTGACAAGTACATCCGCAACGCCGACGGCACCTACACCTACGCCGGCCGCAGCGACGACATGCTCAAGGTCAGCGGCATCTATGTCAGCCCCTTCGAGGTGGAGGCCACGCTGGTGCAGCACCCGGCCGTGCTGGAGGCCGCCGTCATCGGCAAGGAGGACGCCGACGGGCTGACCAAGACCAAGGCCTTTGTGGTGCGCAAGGACGGCGCCTGCGTCGAGGAGGCCGAGCTCAAGGCCTTCGTCAAGGACCGCCTGGCCCCTTACAAGTACCCGCGCTTCATCGAGTTCGTGGCCGACCTGCCCAAGACAGCCACCGGCAAGATCCAGCGCTTCAAGCTGCGCGCGCTGGAGCAGGAACGGGGCTGAGCGAGCACCCACGCCCTGGCCTGAAGAGCACCCGCCGTGAACGCCACCCTGGCAGCCACCGAGCCGACCGCTTTCGCCCACATCACGTGGCGGGGGCGCGACGTGCGCATCGAACACCGGTGGATCGCGCCCGAGCGCACGGACCGCCCACTGCTGGTGTTTCTGCACGAGGGCCTGGGGTCGGTGTCGATGTGGCGTGATTTCCCGCAGCGCCTGTGCGAGGCAGCGAACCTGCGCGGCCTGGCGTATTCGCGCCCGGGCTACGGCCGCTCCACGCCGCGCGCCCAGGACGAGCACTGGGCGCCGGACTTCATGCACCGCCAGGCGCACGACGTGCTGCCCGCCCTGCTGGAAGCCCTGGGCGTGGACACGGCGCAAGACCCACCCTGGCTCTTCGGCCACAGCGACGGCGGCTCCATCGCGCTGCTGCATGCCGCGCGCTGGCCCACCCGCGTGGCCGGCGCCATCGTGCTGGCACCGCACATCCTGGTGGAAGACCTGTCGATTGCCAGCATCGCTCAAGCCCGCACCGCCTACGAAACCGCCGACCTGCGCCAGCGCCTGGCCCGCCACCACGACGACCCGGATTCCGCCTTCCGCGGCTGGAACGACATCTGGCTGCACCTGGACTTCCGCGCCTGGAACATCGAGCGCGACATCACGCCCATCACCTGCCCGCTGCTGGCCGTGCAGGGCCTGGACGATGAGTACGGCACGCTCGAGCAGATCCGCGGCATCGCCCGTCGCCTGCCGCAAACGCAATTGCTGGAGTTGCCTGCCTGCGGGCACTCCCCCCACAAAGACCAACCGACGGCCCTGATCGAGGCGGCCGCGCAGTTCATTCAACAGCACACACGAGGAGGAGAAACCCCATGAGCACCACCCAACTGCCCAAGGCCCTGCGCCTGCCGCCACTGGCGGCCCACCTGGCGGCCGCCGCCGCACTGACTCTGCTGGCCGCGCTGCCGGCGGTGGCCCAGCCCGCCGGCGGCAAGGTGAAGGTCGGCCTGATGCTGCCCTACACCGGCACCTTCGCTGCCCTGGGAACGGCCATCGAGAACGGCTTCAGGCTGTACGTCACCGAGCAGGGCGGCAAGCTCGGCGGACGTGAGATCGAGTTCGTGAAGGTGGACGACGAGTCCGATCCCGCCAAGGCCACAGACAACGTCAACAAGCTGATCAAGCGCGACAACGTGGACGTGCTGGTAGGCACCGTGCACTCGGGCGTGGCGATGGCCATGGCCAAGGCGGCCAAGGACAACGGCACGCTGTTGATCGTGCCCAACGCCGGTGCTGACGCCGTCACCGGCGCCATGTGCGCGCCCAACATCTTCCGCTCCAGCTTCAGCAACTGGCAGCCCGGCTACGCCATGGGCGAGGTGGTGGCCAAGAAGGGCCACAAGAAGGTGGTCACCATCACCTGGAAGTACGCCGCGGGCGACGAATCCGTGCGGGGCTTCAAGGAAGCCTTCGAGAAGAGCGGCGGCAAGGTCGTCAAGGAATTGAGCCTGCCCTTCCCCAACGTGGAGTTCCAGGCCCTGCTGACCGAGATTGCGGCCACCAAGCCTGACGCCGCCTACACCTTCTTTGCCGGCGGCGGCGCGGTGAAGTTCGTCAAGGACTACGCGGCGGCCGGCCTGAAGAAGAGCATTCCACTCTACGGTGCGGGCTTCGTCACCGACGGTACGCTGGAAGCGCAGGGCGCCGACGCCGACGGCCTGTTCACCACGCTGCACTACGCCGACAGTCTGGGCACCCCACGCGACAACGCCTTCCGTCTGGCGTATGCCAAGACCTTCAAGCTGCAGCCCGACGTGTACGCGGTGCAGGGCTATGACGCAGCGCAGATGCTCAGCGTGGGCCTGAACGCGGTGAAGGGTGACGTGGCCAAGAAGACCGAGTTCGCCGCAGCACTGCGCGCCGCGAAGATCGACAGCCCGCGTGGCCCCTTCACCCTGAGCAAGAGCCACAACCCGGTGCAGGACATCTACCTGCGCCAGGTGGGCGCGAAGGAGAACAAGGTGATCGGCGTCGCGTCGAAGGCTCTGACGGACCCCGGCCACGGCTGCCGGATGTGATGCATCTGCCTGCTGCGCGGGCCGGATCCGGGCCTGCGGTGCTCGCCGTACGGGTGTACGGCTGTGCGCCTCGACCCGGCTGCACCCCGCTCGCGACGGCATCTGCACCACATCCGGGCTTGGTGAAATACGCTAATTGACTGACAGTCCGGCACGCGTGGCCCACATCACGAATCGAGACCTCCATGGACCTTGCTATCTTTCTGATCCAGTGCCTGAACTCGCTGCAGTACGGCCTGCTGCTGTTCCTGGTGGCCTCAGGGCTGACGCTGATCTTCGGCATCATGGGCGTCATCAACTTGGCGCACGGCAGCTTCTACATGAGCGGCGCCTACATGGCCTTTGCGCTGGCGCCGGTGGTGGGCGCCACCTTCGGCGGCGGCTTCTTCGCCACCATGTTCGTGGGCGTGGTGCTCGCGGTGATCCTGGGCTACGTGCTGGAGTGGGCCTTCTACAGCTACCTCTACGAGCGCGAACACCTGCAGCAGGTGTTGATGACCTACGGCCTGATCCTCGTGTTTGAGGAACTGCGCAGCCTGATCGTGGGCGACGACGTGCACGGCGTGAAAGCGCCCGAGATCCTGGCCGGCACCATCGCGCTGGGCGACACCATGACCTACCCGGTCTACCGCCTGTTCATCAGCGGCGTGTGCCTGCTGCTGGCGCTGGGCATGTACATCGTGTTCACCCGCACCCGGCTGGGCATGATGATCCGCGCCGGCAGCACCAACCGCGAGATGGTGCAGTCCCTGGGCATCGACATCCAGTTCCTGTACCGCGTGGTGTTTGCCGCGGGCGTGGCCATCGCGGTGCTGGCCGGCATGGTGGCGGCGCCGGTCTCGTCGGTCTACCCCAACATGGGCGGACAGGTGCTGATCATCTGCTTCGTGGTGGTGGTGATCGGTGGCATCGGCTCCATCCGCGGGGCGCTGCTGGCCGCGCTGCTGATTGGCTTTGTCGACACCTTCGGCAAGGTGCTGCTGCCGCAGGCCGCCGGCGTGCTGGTGTACGTGCTGATGGCGCTGATCCTGCTGTGGAAGCCGGACGGCCTGTTCAAGGCCGGTTGAGGCGAGGGAACCCCAACATGCAATCCGACATCCGATCCAAGGCCACCTTCGTCGGCCTGGCCTTCCTGGCGCTGGCCCTGTACCCGCTGGCAGCCGGCAACTTCGGCGTGGACCTGGTCACCAAGATCATGATCTACGCCATCTTCGCCCTCAGCCTGGAGTTGTTGGTGGGCGGGACCGGCCTGGTGTGCTTCGGCCATGCGGCGTTCTTCGGCATTGGCGCCTACGCCACGGTGCTGCTCTCGCCCGAGAGCGACCCGGGCTCGGTAGTGCTGCTCATCGGCGCCTCGGTGCTGGCCGCCGGGCTGTACGCGCTGGCGGTGGGCGCCCTGTCGCTGCGCACCAAGGGGGTGTACTTCATCATGGTGACGCTGGCCTTCGCGCAGATGGCCTATTACGTGGTGCACGACACGCCACTGGGCGGTGGCACCGACGGCATCTACCTGAACGTCAAGCCCGTGACCGGGCCGCTGGACCTCGACGGCGCGCTGACGCTGTACTTCTTCACGCTGGCGGTGCTGGCGGCGGTGTTCGGCTTGCTAGCGCTGATCTCACGCTCGCGCTTCGGGCGGGCGCTGGCGGGTATCCGCGTGAACGAGCAGCGCATGCGCGCCACGGGGTTTGCCACCTACCCCTACAAGCTGGCAGCCTTCACCATCTCGGGCGCCCTGGCGGGGCTGGCGGGCTTTCTGTTCGCGGTGAAGGACGGCTTCGTGAACCCGGAGATGATGAGCTGGCACCTCTCGGGCTCGGTGCTGATCATGATCATCCTGGGCGGCATCGGCCACCTGCGCGGCGCGCTGATCGGCGCCTTCGCCTTCGCGCTGCTGCAGGAGTTCTTCAAGTCGGAAGCGATCTTCGGTGCCTTCGCCAAGCACTGGCACCTGGGCCTGGGCCTGACCATCATCGCCAGCGTGGCCCTGCTGCCGCGCGGGTTGGTGGGTGTGCCTGGGCAGTTGAAAGAGCGCCTGGTGGGCCGCTCGTCGCGCCGCGCTGAAACCTCGGAGGGTCCAGATGTCAATGCCTGACACCACCACTGGCGGCGACGTGCTGCTGCGCGGACGGGACATCACCCGGCGCTGGGGCGGCCTGGTGGCCGTGAACAAGGTCTCGCTGGAACTGCAGCGCGGCCAGGTGCACGCTGTCATCGGCACCAACGGCGCCGGCAAGTCCACGCTCATCAACATCCTGTCCGGTGAAATTCCCCCGTCCGAAGGGCAGGTGGAGTTGCTGGGCCAGGACGTCACCGCCTGGTCGCAGCCCCGACGGGCGCAGGCCGGCCTGGGCCGCAGCTACCAGCGCACCACCGTCTACACGAGCTTCACCGTGCTGGAGAACTGCCGCCTCGCGGCGCAAGCCCGCACGCCCAAGCCCTGGCACTGGTGGCAGGACGCCAGCCGCTGCGAAACCAGCGTGGCTGCCGCCCGCGCCGCCGCCGCCAGCGCTGGCTTGAGCGACTGGCTGGACCGCTCCGCCGGGCTGCTGAGCCACGGCCAGAAGCGCCAGTTGGAGATCGCCATGTGCCTGGCCACCGCGCCGCAGGTGTTGCTGCTGGACGAGCCGCTGGCCGGCATGGGTGCCGAGGAGACCGACCGCATGCTGCAACTGCTGCAAACGCTCAAGGCCGACCACGCCATCCTGCTGGTGGAGCACGACATGGACGCCGTCTTCCGCGTCGCCGACCGCATCACGGTGATGGTCAACGGCGCGGTCATCGCCTCCGGTACACCTGACGAAGTGCGTAACAGCGCAGAAGTCCAGGCCGCCTATCTCGGAGGACATTGAACATGCCACCAACCTCCATGCACGACCCCATCCTCGAAGCGCGGGGCGTCCACGCCTGGTACGGCTCCAGCCACGTGCTGCACGGCATCGACCTGCAGATCGCGCGCGGCGAGACCATCGGCCTGCTGGGCCGCAACGGCATGGGCAAGAGCACGCTCATCCGCACCCTGCTGGGGCATGTGACGCAGCGCGACGGCCGCATCCACCTCTTCGGGCAGGACGTCTCCAAGAGCCGGCCGCACGAGGTGGCGCGCCGCGGGGTGGCTTACGTGCCCGAAGGCCGGGGCGTGTTCCCCAACCTCAGCGTGCGCGAGAACCTGGTGATGGCCGCCCGCCCGGCGCCGGCCGCCGGCCGCGGCTGGAGCCTGGAGCGCGTGCTGCAGACCTTCCCGCGCCTGGCCGAGCGCATCGGCAACCTGGGCTCGCAACTGTCGGGCGGCGAGCAGCAGATGCTGTCCATCGGCCGTGCGTTGATGACCCAGCCCGAGCTGATCATCCTGGACGAGGCCACCGAGGGCCTGGCCCCGCTGATCGTGGCCGAGATCTGGCGCGTGATCGGCACCATACGTGAGGACGGCATCGCCACCCTCATCGTGGACCGCGACTACCGCAAGGTGCTGGCGCAGTCCGACCGCGCGCTGGTGCTGCAGAAAGGTCAGGTGGTGCTGGCAGGCACCTCGGCCGAGCTGCGTGACAGCCCGCAACTCGCCTCGTACCTCGGGGTTTGAGGCGGATAAAGACAAAATAGACAACAGAAAACTGGGCGCCGCAGCTCTGCACGCCCCAACTTGAAGGACGCTATTCGTGACATACCCCCAGCTAAGCCTCTACATCGACGGTGAATTCATCCAGGGCGGCGGCCGCAAGGAACAGGACATCCTGAACCCGGCCACCAACGAAGTGATCGGCAAGCTGCCGCATGCCACCAAGGAGGACCTGGACCGT
>CAISJH010000319.1 GCA_903885585.1 uncultured beta proteobacterium | reverse complement strand
TTTGCTGGAGCGCATGGCCGGCTTGAAGGCGCCCGACCTGATCGAGGACTTTGCCGCGCGCATCCCCGTGGAGGTGATCGGCAACCTGCTGGACGTGCCGCACGCCGAGCGCGGCCCGCTGCAGGGCTGGTCGCTGGCCATTCTCTCGGCACTGGAGCCCGCCCCATCGCCCGAGGTGCTGAGCCGCGGCCACGCCGCCGTGCGTGACTTCCTGGCCTACTTGCGCAAGCTGGTGGCGCAGCGGCGCGCGCAGCCCGGTGACCCGGAGGTAGATGTGCTGACCCGGCTGATCCAGGGCGAGGTGAACGGGGAGCGCCTGACCGAGACCGAACTGCTGCACAACTGCATCTTTTTGCTCAACGCCGGGCACGAGACGACGACCAACCTCATCGGCAACGGCATGCACGCGCTGATGACGCACCGCGACCAGCTTGAGCGGCTGACCACCGAGCCCGCGCTGCTGCCCAGCGGGGTGGAAGAACTGCTGCGCTTCGAGAGCCCCTTGCAGCTGAACAACCGCCTGGCCACCGCCCACATCGAACTGCCCAGCGGCGCCACCGTACCTGAGGGCACCTTCATCACGCTGGGGGTGGGGGCTGCCAACCACGACCCCGCCGCGTTTCCGGAGCCTCAGCGGCTGGACGTGGCCCGCAAGCCCAACCTGCAGATCGCCTTTGGCCACAGCGCACACGCCTGTGCCGGCATGAACGTGGCACGGCTGGAGGCGCGCATCGCGATTGGCCGGCTGCTGGTGCGGTTTCCGGGGATCGACCTTGCCGGTGCGCCGGAGCGCGACCCGCGGGTACGTTTTCGCGGCTTCAGGCGGCTGCCGGTGCGGCTAGGGTGAGTCACCAGGGCCCTACTCCGCTCGCCCTGAACCTGTCGAAGGGGTCCATGACACCCCAGGGCTTCGACAAGCTCAGCCCGAACGGGGGGTCTTGGGGGCTGTGCTCTGGCTGGGGCTCCGGCTCTGGACCTGTGCCGCCGGTTCTCAACGAACCCTCGCTGCCCAAGGTTCCTCGTCAAACCCCACGGTCACCGCGCCGTCGCCCCACTCCACCACCGGGCGCTTGATGACGCTGGCCTGCGCCACCATCAGCGCCCTCGCGCTCGCGGCGTCTACGACCGCGGCTTTGACGCCCTCGTCCAGCTTGCGCCAGGTGGTGCCCTGACGGTTTACCAGCCGCTCCCAGCCCAGCGCCGCCGTCCAGGCGTCCAGTCGTTCAGACGGCACCCCTTGGCGCTTGAAGTCGTGGAAGGCATGGTCGATGCCGCGCGAGGTGAGCCAGGCGCGGGCGCGCTTGACGGTGTCGCAGTTGGGAATGCCATAGAGCGTGATCACAGAGCCACCACCTTCATCGGTTTGGGGAAACCTTCCACCTTGCGCCCCTTGCGCGCGCGCTTGCCCACATAGGCCGCCAACGCCGCGGGGCGGAAGTCCTCGTCCTTGGGCTTGCCACCGCGGCCCAGGCCGGCCACGCGCAGCGTCTCAGCCAATGTGCACACCGACAGCAATGGCGTCTTGGCGTCCACGTCCATCAGCGTCAGGCCCTTGCCGCCATTGGGCTGCAGCTTGAGTTCGTCCAGCGGGAAGACCAGCAAGCGCCCGTCGGCCGCGAGACACGCCACCTGGCGGTGGCCCGGCTGCACGGCCACGGGCATCAGCACCTGCTCGCCCGCCTCCAGCGTGAGGAAAGCCTTGCCGCCCTTGTTGCGCGCATACAGGTCGGCCGTGTGCGCCAGCAACCCGTAGCCGCCGCTGTTGGCCAGCAGCAGCGTGGACTCCGCGCCGCCCGCCAGGTAGTGCACCGGCTGCGTGCCGGGCTCCAGGTCGATCAGCGTGGTGATGGGCGTGCCGTCGCCGCGCCCGCCGGGCAATTGCGCCACGGCCACGCTGTAGCTGCGTCCGTTGCTGCCCAGCACCGCCAGCGTGTCCACGCTCCGGCAGGGCTGGCTGCAGTGCAGCGCATCGCCGGGCTTGAACTGCAGCGCAGCCGGGTCCACCTCGTGGCCCTTGAGCGCGCGCACCCAACCCTTGGCGCTGACCACCACGGTGACGGGCTCGTCCACCACCCGCACCTCGACCACGGCCTTGCGCTCTTCTTGCACCAGCGTGCGGCGATCGTCGCCGAAGTTCTTGGCATCGGCCTCGATCTCGCGGATGACCGTGCGCTTGAGCGCCGCCGGGCTGGCCAGGATGTCTTCCAGCTTCTGCCGTTCCTCGCGCAGTTGCGACAGCTCCTGCTCGATCTTGATCGCCTCCAGCCGGGCCAGCTGCCGCAGGCGGATCTCCAGGATGTCCTCGGCCTGACGGTCGCTTAAAGAGAAGCGCTCGATCAGCGCAGCCTTGGGCTCGTCGGCGTTGCGGATGATGCGGATGACCTCGTCGATGTTCAGCAGCACCAGCTGCCGGCCCTCCAGCACGTGGATGCGGTCCAGCACCTTGTCCAGACGGTGACGGGTGCGCCGCTGCACCGTGGCCTCGCGGAACTGGCCCCACTCGGTGAGCATCTGGCGCAGGCTCTTCTGCGTGGGCCGGCCGTCCAGCCCCACCATGGTGAGGTTGATGGGGGCGCTGGTCTCCAGGCTGGTGTGCGCCAGCAGGGTGGTGATGAGTTCCTGCTGCTCCACGGTGCGGCTCTTCGGCTCGAAGACCAGACGCACCGCGGCCTCCTTGCCGGATTCATCGCGCACGGCATCCAGCACGGCCAGCACGCTGGCCTTGAGTTGTACCTGGTCGGTGGACAGTGCCTTCTTCCCGGCCTTGACCTTGGGGTTGGTGAGTTCCTCGATCTCCTCCAGCACCTTCTGCGCGCTGGTGCCCGGCGGCAGCTCGGTCACCACCAGCTGCCACTGGCCGCGTGCCAGGTCTTCGATCTTCCAGCGCGCGCGCACCTTCAGCGAGCCGCGGCCGCTGGCGTAGGCGGCGCGGATGTCCGCTTGCGGGCTGATGATCTGGCCCCCGCCGGGGTAGTCGGGTGCGGGCAGCAGGGCGAAGAAGTCGTCATCGCCGAGCTTCTCATCGCGGATCAGCGCCACGGCCGCGGCCGCCACCTCGCGCAGGTTGTGGCTGGGCACCTCAGTGGCCAGGCCCACGGCGATGCCGCTGGCGCCGTTGAGCAGCACGAAGGGCAGGCGCGCCGGCAGCAGGCGCGGCTCTTCGGTGGAGCCGTCGTAATTGGGCTGGAAGTCCACCGTGCCTTCGTCAATCTCGTCCAGCAACAACCGGGCGATGGGGGCCAAGCGCGCTTCGGTGTAGCGCATGGCTGCGGCGCCATCACCATCGCGGCTGCCGAAGTTGCCCTGCCCGTCAATCAGCGGGTAGCGCTGCGCGAAGCCCTGCGCCATGCGCACCAGGGCGTCATAGGCGGCCTGGTCGCCATGGGGGTGGAAGCGGCCCAGCACGTCGCCCACCACGCGCGCGCTCTTCACGGGCTTGGCACCCGAGGCGCCGGCAAAGGCCAGCCCCATGCGCTGCATCGAGTACAGGATGCGCCGCTGCACCGGCTTCTGGCCGTCACACACATCGGGCAGGGCCCGGCCCTTCACCACGCTCAGCGCGTATTCGAGATAAGCGCGCTCGGCGTACTCACCAATGGGAATGGCGCCGGACGGATCGGCCGGCTCCATGGGCGGAGGATCAAACAGGTCGTTCATCGGTCGGAAAACTGGCGAAGCAGATCAGGAGCTGATAGGGGTCGGTCCCGTGGCGCCGTGCGAGGGTGGCACAGCGTGCGGGAAGAGGATGCACACCCGTCGAAGTGCGGGTCACAACGGGATCTCGAAGCGCACGCCACCGCGAGAAAACACCGCCGCGCGTGGTCCGATGCGCTCCAACAGCAGGCCCGGTGCCGGTGCGTCGCCCTCGCGCAGCACCTGACCGTCCAGGATCAACATGCGGCTGGCCGGGTCGGGCGACTGCACGGCGCCGCTCACCACCATGGGAGGAAGCTCCCGACGCTGGGCTTCGGGCAGGTCAGCCAGTCGCAGCACGGGCTGGGGCGCGGGGGCAGAAACGGGCGGGGGTGCGGCCGCCTTGCCGGCCGGGGCCAACTTGGGCGCGGCAGGCACAGCGTCACGCGGGGGCGCCAAGCGGGCGACCGCGGCCGGCGCACGCGGAACTGCAGGCGCTGCAGGCGCTGCAGGCGCTGCGGGCTCCGCGGGCGCTGCAGCGACTGCGGCGGGGGCAGGTGCCGGGGACGGTGCCGGAACGAGCACAAGCGCAGACGAAGGTCCAGGTGCAGGCGTGGTCACAGGAGGCACAGGCGCTTGCGCCACGGTCACACCCGCAGCCGGCGCCGGGCTCTGCACCGTCTGCGCACCAGCAGGGGCCTGGGCCGGGCCAGCCTGCCGCTCGCGCTCATGGGCGGGCGGCACCTGAGCGCCCGGCCACAGGCCACGGTTGAGCATCAGCACGCTCATGAGGGCCACCGCCACCACCACCACCAGCACCAGCAGGCCGATGATGAGGGGCAGGCGACGGCCGCGCCTCTGACTTGCATCGGAGGCCACCGCCATGCCCGTCACGCCAGCCTGGTCGTGCAGGCCGGGCACGGCGCCGCGCTGCCGTTCGGCTTCGGCCTTGCGCAGGGCGTCGAGGATGTAGGACATGCGGCAGTTTCTCGCTTGGTTCTTCTCGCTGTGTTCTTCTCGCTGCGTGTGTTGCGCTTCCGGGCCTCAGGGCTGACGCATGAGTTGGGCAGCCAACCAAGCCGCCCCCAAGGTCAGCACCAGGCCGGCGCCCGCCAGCCAGGCCGTGCGCTGCAGGCTGCCGGGTGCGCCCCACACGCCGTCGGCCGCAGCCGCGGGCTCACCGTTCACCTCGGCCGCGGCCCGCTCCACGATGGCCGCGTCCACCTGCCGGCGTTCCGTCGCATAAGCCCCCAGCAACGCCCGGTCGCACAGCAGGTTGATGCGGCGGGGCACGCCGCGCGAGCGCTCGTGCACGCGCTTCAGTGCCGCCGCGTCGAAAGGCACGGGGCCGGCAAGTCCGGCCACGGACAGCCTGTGCTGCACATAACGCGCCGTGTCAGTCGCCGACAGCGGGCCCAAGTGGTAGCGGGCGATCACCCTCTGGGCCAGTTGCTCCAGCCCCGAGCTTGCCACCATGGTGCGCAATTCCGGCTGCCCGATGAGCACGATCTGCAGCAGCTTGCGTTCGTGCGTCTCCAGGTTGGTGAGTAGGCGCAACTGCTCCAGCACATCGGCCGACAGGGCCTGCGCCTCGTCGATGATCAACACGCTGGAGCGCCCCTGGGCGTGGCTGGCCAGCAAGAAGATGTTCAGCGCGTCCACGAACGCCTTGACGCTGCCACCCATCGGCATCTCCAAGCCGAACTCCTGGCAGATGGACGCCAGCAACTCGTGTACCGTCTGGCGCGGGTTGAAGACATAGGCCACCTGGCAGTGCGGCGGCACCTGCTCCAGAAAGCAGCGGCTGACCGTGGTCTTGCCTGCTCCGATCTCGCCCGTGAGCAGCACGAAGCCGCCGCCGCCCTGCACGCCGTACAGCAGGTGGGCCAGCGCCTCGCGGTGGCGCTCGCTCATGAACAGCGTACGCGGGTCCGGCGCGATGGAAAACGGCTCGCGCTGCAACCCGAACCAGGCGCCGTACAGCGGTGTCAAAGGCCCACCCTCCGCACCGAGCGCTGCGGGGTGAACTCAGGCGAGCGACCCGGTGCGCTCACACCCCCTCCTGCCCCAACGCCAGGCGGGCCTGGTATTCACGGTCCAGCATGCTCATCACGATCAGGCAATCGTAGCCATCGGCCCCGTCCACCGTCACGCGCACACTCTCCCGCAATCGGCCTTCCTCAACAAATCCCTCGGTCGCGTAGAGGGCTTGAGCTCGGGTATTGAGGCCCTTGACGTCCAACCAGAAGCGGTGCGCGCGCAGGTCGCGGAAGGCCATCGCCTTCAACTGCCGCACGCAGGCGCGGCCCACCCCCTGCCCTTTGGGCCCCAGCACCAGCCGCTTGAGTTCCACACTGCCGTGGGGATTGCGACAACCTTGCAGGATGACGAAGCCTGAGCGCTCATAAGCCGGCCCTGCCTCGACGATGAAGTGGCGGAAGTCAGGAAAGCGCACCGCGCCTTCGTGCTGGGTGCGGTCCCAGGGCGTGATGAAGGGCAGGTTGGTGGGGTCCGCCTCCACCGAGGCCACGAAGTCCAGGTCGGACAGCATGGTGGGGCGAAGACGGGCGCGGGCGGTGGGCATGGCGGGCGGATTGTCGGCGCAGCGCCGAAGTTGCTTCAGGCCACGGCTTCAGGCTTCTGCTTCAGGCCACAGCTTCAGGGTCTGCCGGCCCGTGCCCAAGCGGCGAGGTAAGACTCCAAGTCCTCGGTCTTCAACGGCTTGGACAGGAAGCCGTCCATGCCGGCCTCCAGACATCGTGCACGGTCCTCAGGCAAAGCGTTGGCCGTCAAGGCCGCGATGTGGGGTTGCCGCGGCAGCGGGAGCGCGCGGATGCGCAGCGTGGCCTGCAAGCCGTCCAGCTCGGGCATGAGCATGTCCATCAGCACCAGGTCATAAGGCACCTGCTGCACCGCCTCTACAGCCTCCAGACCGTTGCCGACGTGGTCGGCGCTCAAGCCCAAGGTGTCGAGCATGTGCTGCAGCACCATCGCGTTGACCGGGTTGTCCTCGGCAACCAGGATCCGAACGCCGCGCAACTGATCATCAAGAGACAGCGGCGGGGTTGAGCCAGCGGCGGCCGCAACGCCTGCGCGCGCCCTGCAGGCGCGCCGCAGCGTGTCCAGCAGCACCGACCGCCGGGTGGGCTTGGACAGGCTGGCGACAAACAAGCCGGACTCAGGCCCCGCCATGGAAGACGACAACAGCACCATGGGCAAGGCCGGATGCCGCTCGTGCAGAGCGCGCGCCAGTTGCACCCCGTCCATCAGCGGCATGTTGAAGTCCAGTACCGCCAGGTCGAAGACCGCCCCTGCGTCCACGCTGTCCAGCGCCTCCACCGGGTTGCCGAACGCGCTCACGCGCATGCCCCAGCCCTCGCACATGGCCTGAAGGATCTCCAGGTTCACCGGGTGGTTGTCCACCACCAGAATCCGCAAGCCGATCAGCACCGAGGGGTCGGGCAAGGGCGCTTCGCTAGGCGGGGCATCTGAGACCGGTGCTTGCACCGTCAGGCTGAACACCGAGCCGCGGGCGGGTTCACTGGAAACGGTGATGTCGCCGCCCATCGCCTGCGCCAGGCGCCGGCTGATGGCCAGGCCTAGACCGGTACCGCCGAACCGCCGGGTGGTCGACGAGTCGCCCTGGCGGAACGCGTCGAAGATCGCATCCTGCTGCTCGGTGGGGATGCCAATGCCGGTATCCCGCACCTCGAAGGACAGCAGGCCCGGGCCGGGCGCGGCCACCGTCACGACCACTTCGCCCGAGGACGTGAACTTCACCGCGTTGCCTACCAGGTTGATCAGCACCTGGCGCACACGCGAGGCGTCGGCCACCACCCAGGCCGGCACGCCAGGCTGCGTCTGGCAGGCGATGGCCAGGCCTTTGTCAGCAGCCATCGGGCCGAGCAATACCACCACGTCCTCGGCCAGGGCCTCGGGTTGGAAGTGCACGGGCTCCAACTCCGTCCGCCCGGACTCGACCTTGCTGAACTCCAGGATCTCGTTGATCACCCCCAGCAGCGCGTCGCCGCTGCTGCGGATGACGTCCACGTAGTGACGCTGGGCCGTGTCCAGCGAGGTGGCCCCCAGCAGGCTGGTCATGCCGATCACGCCGTTCATGGGCGTGCGGATCTCATGGCTCATGGTGGCCAGGAAAGCCGAGCGCGCCGCACCAGCCCGCTCCGCAGCCAACCGGGCCTGGTGCAAGCGCTCCAGGGTGCGCATGATGGAGGCCAGGGCCAGCCGGTTGAACAGCATGTGCACCAGCAGTCCAAGCGCCAAGCCGGCCAGCGTCATGAGGCCCAGCCCGCGCAGCACAGGCTTCAAGGGGCTTTGGAGGACCAGGCTGGCCACCGGGGCACCAGAGTCCAGGACATCCATCGTCACCGTGAGGTGACCGAAGACATCCCACGAGCCCTTCTGGGCGATCACCTGCCCTTGGGGCGTTGACAACCGTGCGGCGCGCCCAGGCTGGCGATCGGTCGTGCG
>CAISJH010000318.1 GCA_903885585.1 uncultured beta proteobacterium | reverse complement strand
TCGGTCCAGTCGTTCATCTCTGCGGTGTTGAACGGCCTGGTGGCCGGTGTGCTGGCGCCGCTGGTCATGCACTCTTCACTGGGGCTGGCCGTGGCCTCGGCCGCTCTCATGCTAGTTGGATTGGCAGCCTGGGCCTGGGCCAAGGGCCGGCTGGTGCCGGCCTCGCTTTGAGCCTGCGGGTCTTCCGGGCACGAGGGCTGATGGCGTCCGTCTGAACGGACCGCACGGAACGCACAATGCGGCCGTGTCCGCTTTCCGTCCGCTGTTCCTGCAGTTCCTCCTGTCTGTCTTGCGCCACGCTCTGGTCGTGCTGGGGCTGTTGACGGCCGGGGGTGGGGTGGCCTTGTTGCTGATGCCTTCTTGGAGGGTGTCGGCCGAGGAGCACCTGCTGTCCTGGCTGGAGCGACGGTCCTTTGATGACGTGGTGCTGGCCGCCGACCCCCAGGCTGCCGATCGCGCCACGGCCATCGACCCGGCCAGCCTGCCGCCCGAGCAGGCGCGTATGGCCCGCTGGCTGGCGAGCACTTACAAGGTGGCGCCCGAGCCCGTGGCCGCCCTGGTCAGAGAGGCCCACCTGGTGGGCCCGAAGCTCAAGCTGCAGCCCACCATGATCCTGGCGGTGATGGCCACCGAGAGCAGCATGCATCCCTTCAGCCAGAGCGCGGCCGGTGCTCAAGGCCTGATGCAGGTGATGCCCAAGGTGCACGCCCGCCGCTTTGACGAGCATGGCGGCCCGATGACGGCCTTCGACCCGCTGACCAACCTGCGCGTGGGCGCCCGCGTGCTGCACGACTGCGTCAAGCTCACGGGCGGCACGGTCGAGGACGGGCTGCGCTTCTACCTGGGGGGCAGCCGGGTGGACGATGCCACGGCCGCTGAGTACATCGGCAAGGTGATGGCCCTGAAGGCCCAACTGGAGGAGGCCGCGCTGGTGGGCGGAGCCCCGGTGCGTCCTTGAGCCCGGTGATTCGGGGGATGACGGACGGGTCAAGTTCGTCGCTGCAGCGCCGATAACGATGCAGGACCCTGCCGTGATGCCTGACTGCCCTCACCCTCAACCCGACTGTCTGCGGCCTGTGCACCGTGCGCCTGCTCTCCCCCAGGCGGCAGTGCTGGCTGTGCTGGGTCTGAGCCTGCTGGCGCTGGCGCCTGCGCTCGGGGCCGCCGAGACGGCGGCCAAGCCGCCAGCGGCGGCGGCCTCTGCTGCTCCCCCGGCAGCCGCGGCCGCCCCAACCAACCCCGCTGCCTCCGCGCCCCGTGGGCCCACCTCCATGCGGCCCCCCCGTCGCCCGCTGCGGCCTGCGCCTGCCGCCTCGGCGCCTGCTCCTGCCAGTGCCGCCTCGTCGGCGGCGGCCCGCGCTCCTGGCGCGGCGGCCACTTCAGGTGCCGCTATCGACCCCCTGGATCGCCTGCGCGAGCGTTTGACGCGTGAGCTGAGTGCCGAAAAGACGTACCCGGGAAGCCGACGTTCGCCCCCAGTGATGCGGGTGGAGAACCAGACGCCAGGTGACATCCGACTCCAGGCGCCCTCGGCGGGAGCCCGCGTTGCTGCCGGGTCCATCGGCGCTGCAGGGTCAGGTCACGCGGCCAAGCGCGCTGGCGAGCCGGCGGGCGGCGGCCACGGCCCGGCCTGGGCGTACACCGGCCCGCTGGGGCCGCAGGCCTGGCCGACATTGCACCCTTCCTTCTCGCTGTGTGGCTCGGGCCAACGGCAGAGCCCCATCGACATCCGCGATGGTCTGCCGCTGGATCTGGAGCCGGTGGACTTCAGCTACCGCCCGGGCTTCTTCTCCGTCACCGACAACGGCCACACCGTGAACGTGCAGGTGGGTGCGGGCAACGCCATCGAGGTGGGCGCGCGCCGCTACGAGCTGACGGGCTTCCACTTTCACATGCCGGGCGAGGAGCGGGTGGACGGCCGCAGCTTTGCCATGTCGGTTCATCTGGTGCATCGTGACGCCCAAGGCCGGTTGGCCGTGGTGGCCCTGGTGGCTGAAGAAGGGCCTGAGCACCCGGCCATGCAGACGGTGTGGAACCACCTGCCCCTGGAGCGGGGTGAGTTTGTGGCCGCCGCGATGGAGTTCGACCCCTCGGCCCTGCTGCCCAAGCGGCGCGGCTACGTCACCTACATGGGTTCGCTCACCACCCCGCCGTGTACCGAAGGCGTGTTGTGGATCGTCATGCAGCAACCCATCCAGGTCTCGCGCCAGCAGCTTGCCATCTTTGCGCGCCTGCACCCGATGAATGCCCGTCCCGTTCAGCCCTCGAACGACCGGGTGATCAAGCAGTCGCGCTGAGCGCTCCGGTGCTCTGACGTTCTGGCGCTTCGATCCGCCCAGCTGCGCCTCGCCCCCCAGGTTCTCTTGCACCGCACGGGTGACCGAGCGGGCACCGCCCGGGCCTTTGGAGCCCTCAAGGTTTGGGTGACCCGCTACGTGCGGCCCACAGCAAGGCCGGCCACAGCCAAAGACTGAACACCCAGCGCGCCAGCCGGGCCACGCTCAAGGCCTGCGTCTCGTGCTGCGCCACCTTCACGAACAGCACCACCGCGCCCACCACCACGTACAGCAGCAGCACCGAGTACGTGCCCACCCGCCAGCCGTAGGTGCCGCCCAGCGCGTCGCCCAGGATGCTGCCGATAAGGGCGGCGATCACCACCGAGCAGGCCAGCGCCAGGCCCATGCCGGCCAAGGCATGGCGCAAGCGCCAAAGGGGATCGTTGTCCTGCATGGTGTTTGTTGCCCCAGGTGTTCAGGAACTGCCCGCCCAGTTTGAAGCAGCGGTCAGCTTAACGGGAAGTTGGCAGTCGGATTGGAAGAGGCGGGACGCAGCGTCCTGTCCCCCCCCCGCACCTGAATCTATCAGCCGCCTTGCGGGCGACCGGTCCAGCAAAACCCGAGGTCGCCCGGCCGGCGCCTGTGGGCAGGCAGCCCGTCGTTTGCTCACAAAGCAGTTTCATTGACCCCCGCAAGTGCTTGGTTCTGAAGGATTTTTTCTCCGGTCTTTGTCTTTCAATGGGGCGCTAAGTACTTGATTCCATTGAACTTTTTTCTCTCAGGCGCATTGATTGGGCGGTGTGAGTGAGATAAAGTGAGCGCAAGTGCAGGAAAGTGGGTTTTTGTGTCGGTCTTTGCTTTCAAGGGTGGTCCGGTGCTCACGCTGGACGGGAAGGGGCGGATCACCGTCCCCGCCCGTTGGCGCGATGTGCTCGTGTCTGCCGTGCAAGGGCAGATGATGGTGAGCAAGAGCCATGTGCGGTGTCTGTCGCTCTTTCCGCGCCCCGTGTGGGACCAGTTCGAGACCCGGCTGAACGCCCTGCCGGCGTCGGCCGACGGTTTGCGCCGCCTCTACATCGGCAGCGCCACCGAGGTGGCCATCGATGGTGCCTCGCGGGTGCTGCTGCCGCCGGAGCTGCGCGCCTGGGCCGGGCTGGAACGCGAGGTGGTGTTCATGGGCTTGGGCAACCGCTTCGAACTCTGGGACAAGGCCCGCTACGACGCGCATGAGGCGGCTGTCCTGGAGCAGGACATGAGCAGTCAGCTCGACACCTTGTTCATCGGGTGACCGGGTGGCGCAGGCCTTGGTCCATGAAGACGCCGCCCGGCAGCACACCACTGTCCTGCTGGCCGAGGCCGTGGATGCCGTGGTGACGCGCGCAGACGGCGTGTACGTGGACGGCACCTTCGGCCGCGGCGGCCACAGCCGTGCCCTGCTGCAGCGCCTGTCGCCCGAAGGGCGCTTGGTGGTCTTTGACAAGGACCCCGAGGCCATCGCGGCGGCACACGCCCTGGGCGACCCGCGCATGAGCATCGTGCACGACGGCTTCTCCACCATGGCGCAGGCCCTGGCCCGTCTGGGCCTGCCGCACGTGGACGGCGTGCTGCTGGATCTGGGCGTGAGCAGCCCGCAGATCGACAACCCGGCGCGCGGCTTCAGCTTCCGATTCGATGCGCCGCTGGACATGCGCATGGACACGACCCGTGGCGAAACCGCCGCGGACTTTCTGGCGCAGGCGGATGAGCGCCGCATCGCGGAGGTGATCAGAGACTATGGCGAAGAACGGTTTGCTGTTCCGGTTGCAAAGGCGCTTGTCGCTCGCCGCGAGGGCGGGAGTCCCGTTCGAACCACAGGCGAGCTGGCCGCGGTCGTGGCTCGTGCGGTCAAGACCCGAGAGCCGGGCCAGGACCCTGCAACGCGCACGTTTCAAGCTCTTCGGATTCTCGTCAACGCCGAGCTTGAAGAGCTCGAACAGGGGCTGAAGGCGGCGCTGCGCCAGCTGCGCCCGGGAGGCCGGCTGGCGGTGATCAGCTTCCACTCGCTGGAAGACCGTATCGTCAAGACCTTCATCGCGCGTGAGAGTCGCGAGGAGGTGGATCGTCGGGCGCCTTTCGCCCCGCCACAGCCTGTGCGCTTGCGCGCGCTGGGGCGTCTGCGGCCCTCCGAGGCCGAAGTGGCGGCCAACCCTCGGGCCCGATCTGCCATCCTGCGCGTGGCCGAGCGCACCGAGGTGCCCTTCGAGGAGGTGCCGCAGCGGGCCGAGCCCGCGCCGCGTCGCTCCCAGACCCGGGGCCGTCGATGACGCGGGTGAACATCCTCCTGGCACTGGGGCTGATCGGCAGCGGCCTGTTGCTGGTGAACTCCGCCTACGAGACGCGGCGGCTGTTCTCCGCCATCGAGCGCGCCAAGGCCGAAGAGCGCCAATTGGAAAGCGAATACAAGCGCCTGGACGCCGAGCGCCAGGTGCAGGCCACGCACCTGCGCGTGGAGCGTGTGGCGCGCGAGCGGCTGCAGATGCGCACGGTGACCCCGGCGGTGACGCACTGGGTGGTGGAGCGCCCGTCAAGCAAGGAATCGGGCGCGCCATCGGGTACGGAAGCGGCGCCCGCCGCCGCTGAACTGCGCCCCGCCGCGGGGGCTCGGCCATGAAGCCCGTGCTGCACACCGGCGCACGCGCCGTCAACTACGCCACCAGCCCCTTGCTGGCCAGCAAGACGCCGCCCTGGCGCTCGCGCTTCGTGGTGGTGATGGTGGCGTTGGCCTTCCTGGTGCTGGCAGGGCGCGCGGTCTACATCCAGGCCGTGGGCACCGACTTCTACCTCAAGCAAGGCGAGATGCGCTACGCCCGCACCCTGGTGCTGCCCGCCAGCCGTGGCCGCATCGTCGACCGCAACGGCGTGGTGCTGGCCACCAGCGTGCCTGCGCCCTCCGTGTGGGCCATCCCCAAGGACTTCGAGGCCGATGTGGCGCAGCGCAAGGCGCTCACCACGCTGCTGGGCATGACGCTCGAGGAGTTGAAGGAGCGCACCGCCGGCGACGGCGAGTTCGCCTGGCTGCGCCGGCAGGTTGATGACGCCGTGTGGGCCGAGGTCAAGGCCCTGGGCATCAAGGGGGTGCACCGGCACGGCGAGTTCAAGCGCCGCTATCCCGAGGGCGAGGCGGCCGCGCATGTGGTGGGTTTCACCGACGTGGAGGAGCTGGGTCAGGAAGGCATCGAGCTGGCTTTCCAGAAGGATTTGCAGGGCAAGCCCGGCTCACGCGGCGTGGTGCGTGACCGCCTGGGCCGCATCGTGGAAGACACGGGCGCCCGCCTGGAGCCGGTGAACGGGCGCGATGTCACGCTGTCCATCGACAGCAAGGTGCAGTTCTTTGCCTGGCAGCGGGTGCGTGACGCCGTGGCCGCCCACGGCGCCAAGGCCGGCAGCGTGGTGGTGCTGGACGCCAAGTCGGGCGAGGTACTGGCCCTGGCCAACTACCCCAGCTTCAACCCCAGCCAGCGACAGAACCTGAGCGGCGCACAACTGCGCAACCGCGCCCTGACCGACATCTTCGAGCCCGGCTCGACGATGAAGCCCTTCATCGCCGCCTGGGCGCTGGAG
>CAISJH010000317.1 GCA_903885585.1 uncultured beta proteobacterium | reverse complement strand
GCAGGTGGTGTCGCTGGCGCAGTTGGACTATGCCCGCCGCGCCTTCAAGGGCACCGAGTTCGAGGGTCTGCCCCTGCTGTCGGCCGCTGCTCCCTTCAAGGCGGGCGGCCGGCAGGGCTGGAGCTACTACACCGACATCCCCGCCGGCCCCGTGGCCGTGAGGCATGTGGCCGACCTCTATGTGTACCCCAACACCGTGAAGGCCGTGCGCATCACGGGGGCGCAGGTGCGCGAGTGGCTGGAGATGTCAGCAGGCTCCTTCCGCCGCATCGACCCGGCCGGCCCGCCCGAGCAGAACCTCATCAACGACGGCTTTCCCACCTACAACTTCGACACCATCGATGGCGTCACATACCGCATCGATGTGACGCAGCCGGCCCGCTACGAGCGCAGCGGCAAGCTCGTTGCGCCGCAAGCCCAGCGCATCGTGGACCTGCGCTACCAAGGCCGGCCCATCGACGACACCGCCAGGTTCATCGTGGTCACCAACAACTACCGCGCCAGCGGCGGCGGCAACTTCCCCGGGCTGGACGGTAGCAACATTGTGATGGACGCCCCGGAGGAAAACCGCGAGGCCTTGGTGGAGTACTTCCGCGAGGTCAAGCGTTTCGACCCCTCGGCCGATGGCAACTGGCGCATCCAGCCTGTGCCTGGCATCAAGCTGCGCTTCACCTCGGGCGCGGGCGGCATCGCTCACCTGGCGCGCCAGCCAGGCGTACGGCTGGTCAAGGACAACCGCGACGGCTCGGCCTTGTACGAACTGGCGGACTGAGGCCTGATGCGGCCCCCCGGGGGTCCCTGGTGAGCCACAGATCCAGATTCAACTGGCCTTCACACCGGCCGGCACCCATTGGCGCCTACCGGCTCCAGCCTGCCTGCTGCGCCAGGGCCATGACCTGCGCAGGCCTTGATCGTTGTCATCCGCCGCAGGCCTCAAGCGTGGGACACCCTCACCTTCGAGGGAGAGATCGCCTCAGCGCACCCGCCCAAGGCCCTATCCGCCTGCCATGAAGACTGCCCATTGCCAGGGTTCCGATGCCGATTGCCGACATCTCCGCAAGACTGCCCGATCTGGAGCGAATGGCAAGAGAAGGCGCCAACCCGTCACTCATCGCCAAGGAGGTGGTGCAGACATGGTTGCGGGTGGAAGCCGTCTTGCAGCCCATCGTGGGCGCCAAGGGCGTCGCGGCTCTTTACGGGCACAGCCGCCAACGGGCCGCAGAGCAGTACCCGTGGTTGAACTCGGGTGATCGGGCCCAACCCGACTGGAAGCTCATGGACCTGAACTTGCTCCAGTTGCAACTGGCTGACCAAGGCCCCGGAGAGGCCTTGCGCGCCAGCCTGGTCCACCTGGACAAGTTCGAACGGTTGTTGGGCACGCTGATCGGTGAAGTGCTCAAGAACCAGCTCCTGGCGCAAGCCTGGCCAAGCCCGAATCAGGGCGCGGGCGAACCACGACCACTTGACGCGCAGAGGACCTGATGGACGCACCGCAGACCCTGGACACGTCCAGCAAAGTGAAGATCCAGTTGCTGACCACCGGTGTACCGGGCCTGGACGAGGTGCTCAACGGTGGCCTGCCTGAGTACTCACTCAACCTGATCGCGGGCTCGCCGGGTACAGGCAAGACCACCCTGGCGCACCAGATCATGTTCCATCTGGCCCGCGACGATGCCCATGCGCTGTACTTCACCGCGGTGGGCGAGCCGCTGCTGAAGATGCTGCGGTACCAGCAGCAGTTCGAGTTCTTTGATCACGAACGCATCAACCGGTCGATCTTCTTTGTCAGCCTGGAAGAGTCCACGCTCGCCGGGCGGTTGGAGGACGTGCTGTCGCGCATCGCGCAGGAGGTCTCCGCCCGCAAGCCCGCGTTCGTCTTCGTCGACTCGTTCCGCTCTCTGCTGCTGGCCAGCCAAGCGCGTGCGAACGCGGCCCGGATCTCGCAGGAATTCATCCACGACCTGTGCACCATGATGACCAGCTGGCAGTCCACCACCTTTCTCATGGGCGACCTGTTCAGCGAGCGCAACGAAGGCACGAGCCCGGTGCTCACCGTCGCCGACGGCCTGCTGTACCTGCAGCAGAGCGTGCAGAGAAACTCCGTGGTGCGCAAGCTCTCCGTCGTCAAGATGCGGGGCCAGTCGACGCTGGCCGGGCTGCACACCTTCCGGATGGACGCCTCAGGTCTGCGCGTCTTCCCGCCCGCGCGCAGCGTCGCGGGCCACCTCCGCCGGCCGGAGCCCGGCGGCGCAACCAAGCCGCGCATGCACACCGGGGTGGAAGGGCTTGACGAGATGCTGGGCGGGGGCCTGCCCCGCGGCTGCTCCGTCCTGGTCGCCGGGCCGTCGGGCTCGGGCAAGAGCATCCTGGCCGCGCAATTCCTGGCTGCTGGTGCCAAAGAGGCAGAGGTCGGGGTGCTCGTGGCGTTTGAGCAGCGTCCCGATCCCTGGCGCATTCCCCTGATGGCCGAGCTCATTCAGCGCGGTCAGGTGTCCATGGTGGAAGCCCGATCGGCGGACCTCTCGATCGACGAGATCGTGGCGCAGCTGCTGGAGGCCATCGCACGCACGGGGGCGCGTCGCGTGGTCATCGACTCGCTGTCGGGTTTTGAGCTTTCCCTGGCTCCCACCTTCCGTGACGACTTCCGCGAGTCCATGCTGCGTTTGGTGGCCGCCATGGCCAGCGCTGGTGTGACGGTGCTGTTGACCTGCGAACTGGAAGACCGCTACACCGACCTGCGCTTCAGTCCCTATGGCACCGCCTTTCTGACCGACGCCATCATCGTGCAGCGCTACATCGAGGTGGACAGCCGCCTGCAGCGCGTCATGGCCGTGGTGAAGCTGCGCGGCAGCGCCCATTCCAACGAACTTCGCCTGTTCCACATCGACGCTGACGGCATCCACGTGGGCGAACGTCTGGCCGACCAGGAGGGCTTGCTGGGCGGCCGCCCCACACGCCGGCCGGCCGCTCAGGTGCTGGGCGAGAGCCCTTGCGGATCAGCATGATGACGCGTCATCGCCGCTGCCACCCTGCCGCGCCGCCATGGCCTGCCTGCAGCCTCGGGGCGCTGCGCATGGTGCGACGTTGATGGATTCCCCAGCCCCACACCGGCGAGCGGCTGCACGCACTGCGCGGGAACTGGCCGCCCTGCAGCAACAGACCGCCAAGGCTCGGCAGCAGCTCGCGCAGGTGGAGCGGGCCGTGCAAGCCGCCCACAAGCGGCTTGCTGCGATGCAGACCCCCGAGCTGCTCCAGGCCAACGAGCACCTGGTGCTCGCCAGCCTGGAGGCCCAGGCTCAGGCGCGCCAATCGGCCGAAGACCTGGCCACCCTCTCGCGTCGGGCCGAGCACGATCTGCTCACCGGCCTGCCCAACCGGCAGATGCTGATGGACCGCTTCGAGCAGTCCATCGCCCGCAGCCAGCGCCGCCGCGGCCGCCTGGCGCTGCTCTTCGTGGACCTGAACCGCTTCAAGCAGATCAACGACACGCTGGGCCATGCCGTGGGCGACAGTGCGCTGCAGGTGGCGGCCCGCCGCATGGAGGCCGCGGTACGTCAGTCGGACACCGTCAGCCGGTTTGGCGGAGATGAGTTCCTGATCCTGCTGGACGACGTTTCAGACCCGAAGGAGGCCGAACAGATTGCCGACAAGGTGCTGCACCTGCTGCGCGTGCCAGCGCAGTTGGGCGAGCATGTGCTCGACCTGGACGCCTGCGTGGGCATCAGCTTCTACCCAGAACACGGCACGGACGCGCAGATCCTGATCCACCGCGCCGACAGCGCCATGTACCGGGCCAAGCGCCAGGGCCTGGACCACTGCGTCTACGAGAACCCGCCGCAGGATCGGTAGCGCGGTGGCGGCCTGGCCTCCACACGATTCGCCGCTGGGTCAGCGGCTCAGGCGCGCGAACGGCCCTTGGCTCCGGGGCGCCCAGCT
>CAISJH010000316.1 GCA_903885585.1 uncultured beta proteobacterium | reverse complement strand
TTGATGGCGCGCAGGCGCTACCCGTGAGCTCATGACGCCTGCTTCGCCTTCCCAGCTGGTCAGCGAGGCCTTCTCTCGCGAGTACGGGTGCACCCAGGATGAGTGGCTGCGCTGGATGCCCGAGGCCGTGCATGGCCATGCGTGGACGCAGCCGAACACGGGCAGCCTGCAGGTGTCCATTGGGCGAGGCGTGCTGGCCCTGGACTGGCAAGTGCTGGCGCCGCGCGTCATCGCACTGATTCGGCTGCCCCGCATGTCGGTGAGCTTTCGGTTCTCCTCGGTTAGCGATGATGAGCGCGCCGCCTTCATGAAGCGATTCGACCTGCACCTGCAGCGCGGCGGGGGCTGAAGCCGCCTCAAGAGCGCAAAGCGGACGGGTGGTGCGGCAGCGAGCGCAATCCAGGCCCGGCAAGCGCCCCGGGCGCGCGGGGCAGACAATGCGGGCTCAAGAGTCCCCAGCCATGACCTCTTCCTCCACTGCCCGCGGCGTCCAACTGCAGTACCGCTATGTCGCCGATCCCCAGACGGGCAGCCAGATGGACAACCCGCTGTTCGACCTGTTGTCGGCCGTGGCCACCCAGGGCTCCATCCAGGGCGCGGCCAAGACGTTGGATCTGAGCTACCGCCACCTCTGGGGCAGCCTGAAGCAATGGGAAGAGACGGTGGGCCAGGCGCTGGTGGTCTGGCAGCGCGGCCAGCCCGCCCGGCTGACGCCCTTTGCCGAACGCCTTCTGTGGGCAGAGCGACAAGCGCGCGAGCGCATGGTGCCGCACATCGAAGCGCTGCGGCGCGAGTTGCAGCGGGTGATGGAAGAGGCTCTGGACGGCTCACGCCAGGTGCTGCGCATCGACGCCAGCCACGACCTCATGCTGCCTGTGCTGCAGAAGCTGGGTGATGCCCAGGGCCTGCACATCGAGCTGCGCTTTGCGGGCAGCCTGGACGCGCTGCGCTCGCTGGCCGAGGGGCGCTGCGTGGTGGCGGGTTTTCATGCGCCGCCGCTGAGCCGCAGCGAGCATTACGCGCGCGCCATGAAGGCCCTGCTCAAACCCGGCCGGCACAAGCTGATCAGCGCCATGCGCCGAACCCAGGGCCTGATGGTGGCCCCGGGCAACCCCTTGGGCGCACGCTCGCTGGCCGACGTGGCGCACCGCGGTCTGCGCTTCGTGGCGCGGGAGCCTGGCTCGGGCACCGGCCTGCTGGCCGCGCATCTGGCAGAGCAGCACGGCTTTGCGCTGACCTTGCTGAACACCACCGCACAGGAAGGCAGCCACCTGGCCTGCGCCGCCGCCGTGGCCAGCGGCTCGGCCGATGCGGCCCTGGGTATCGAGGCGGCGGCCACCCGCTACGGCCTGGGCTTTGTGCCGCTGGTGGAGGAGGACTACCACCTCGTGTGTCTGGCAGACGCCTTGGAACAACCGGCAGTGCGCCTCCTGCGTGAGATCCTTCAGAGCCACGCCTGGCGCCGCGAGGTGCGGGAGGTGGACGGCTATGCCTGCCCGCCAGGGGCCGGTGAGGTGCTTTCGCTGACCCGAGCGCTGCCTTGGTGGACCTTTCGGACGCCCAGACCCGCAGGCGCTGCCACGCCGCGAGCGTGAGCCAACGCGTCAGACCGCACACCCCACACCGCACCCACGGCCACCCTCCAGGACGTCCGACCTCATGACCGACGACCAACTTCTTCGTTACGCCCGCCACATCCTGCTGCAGGACATTGGCATCGAAGGCCAGGAGCGCCTGCTGGCCGGCCACGCGCTGGTGATCGGCGCGGGCGGCCTGGGCTCGCCCGTGGCGCTGTACCTGGGCAGTGCGGGCGTGGGCCAGCTCACCATCGTCGACCACGACACGGTGGACGTGACCAACCTGCAGCGGCAGATCGCCCATGACCTGTCGAGCGTGGGGCAACCCAAGGCCGAGTCCGCCAAGGCGCGGATTGCCACGATCAACCCCGACGTGCGAGTGACCGCCGTGACGCAACGCGCCGACGCCGCCCTGCTCGACACCCTGGTGCCGCAGGCTGATGTGGTGCTGGACTGCACCGACAACTTCACCACCCGCCATGCGGTCAACGCCGCCTGCGTGCGTCACCGCAAGCCGCTGGTGTCGGGTGCAGCCATCGGCTTTGACGGCCAGATCTCGGTGTACGACACC
>CAISJH010000315.1 GCA_903885585.1 uncultured beta proteobacterium | reverse complement strand
GGCCAGGCGTGAGCGCGCCCGCTCCAGCGCGCCCGCCACATCAGTGAAGGGCGCGCCATGGCCGGGGATCACCACCCGCACCGGCAAGCTGGCGATCAGGTCCAGCACGGCGCCCACGTCACCAAAGCCCGGCTCGCCCTCGACCTCCGGGAACACCACGCCGAAGCCGTTTTCCCACAGCGCATCGGCCGAGATCAGCACGCCGTGGGCACGGTCGAACAGCATCACCGAATCCGGGTCATGGCCCGGGGCAAGGATCACCTCCCACCAGCGCCCGCCGGCGCGCAGGGGCTCGGCCACACTCAGTTCGTCATCCGCCAGGAAACGCCCGCAACGCTGGCCGGTGCGGTCATGCGTCAGGCGCTGCTGATCCCAGGCCTGCACCACCGGCAGCATGCCGGGCGCCACGCTGATGGGCATGCCGAAGGCCGCCTTCAGCGCCGCGTTGCCGCCGCAGTGGTCGGAGTGCAGGTGGGTATTGACCAGGCGCGCCAGGGGCTCGCCCCGCAAGGCATGCTGGACCAGTTCACAGGTCTGGGCCGCATGGTTGACATGGCTGGCATCCACCAGCACCGCCCCCGGCTCACCCGGTGTCGGGTGGATCAGCACGTTGTTGGACGACAGCCAGCCGCGCTGCAGCACGGTCAGGCCGGCCAGCGGGTCGCCAGGGCGGCCCGGGCCTGGGTGGAGGGATTCAGTCGGCATGCTCGGCCTCGATCATCTCGGCGACCCGCCGCCGAAAACGCAGCGGCCCAGCGTCGATGGGCAGGTTCAGGTGGGGCGTGCGCTCCCGGGCGATGCCGCGGTGCACCGCCTCCAGGATCACGCGGTCTTCCTCAAAGGCGGCGCGCACCGAGGCATCGAAGCGGCGTGACACCTCCTCATCCCCGGGCGCAAAGTTGCGCATCTGGAACCAGAAGTAGCGCGTGCGGTGCTCGTCGATGGGCGTCATCAGGTTGTAGCTGTCCATGATGAAGGCCTGCGGGTGCAACGGCCGGCCTTCGCCGCCCGTGCCTGCGGGCGTAAAGATGGCACGGATGGCGGCGTGGCTCGGGAAGCGCACCTCGTACTGCTGCTTGCGGTCGCAGCGGCCGGTGAACTTGAGGAACGGGGCGTAGAACGGCGCGGGCTCCACATCCTGCATCCAGCGCCAGACGGTCACGCCGTCAGCCGCGGGGGTCACCTGCAGCGGCGTGTCTTCGCACGCACCGCCCGCAAACGAGCCGCGGTGCACCCAGGCCACGTGGCTCGGGTCCAGCAGGTTGTCCGTGATGTAGAGATAGTGGCAGGCCACCTCCATGCTGTCGCCCTGGTTCAGGCCCCAGGCCGGGTCGCCCCAATGCGCCACCTCGAAGATCTTGGTCGGGTCGGCCGCAGCCGGATCACCCATCCAGACCCACAGCATCCCGTAGCGCGCGACCAGGGGGTAGCTGCGCACCTGGGCACTGGCGGGCGGCACCCGCGAGCCCGGCGCCCAGGTGCAGGCGCCGCGGCCGTCGAAGCGCATGCCGTGGTAGCCGCACTCCACCTCGGCGCCCACCCGGCGGCCCATGGACAGCGGCAGCTTGCGGTGCGGGCAAGCGTCTTCCAGCGCCACCACCGCGCCATCAGGCTGGCGGAACAGCACCACGGGCTCGCCCAGCAGCATCAGGGGCACGAGACCCTCTCCGATCTCGCGTTCCCAGGCGGCGACATACCAGGCGTTGCGGACAAACATGGGCAAGGAGGGGGAAGGCAGAAGGGATGAAGCAGGCGCGACCGGCACCCGGAGGCCGGCATGCTACGACGAGCCGTCCGCGAGGGCGGGGCCGCGAGGTTCAGCGCGTTTTGAGCAATCGTTTCGGGCGATCATTCGTGAACGCCGGCCACGCCCATGAAACACCCTACCCTCGACCAACTGCGCAGCTACGCTGTGGCGCGCTCTCTGTTCCCGCCCACCACCCTGCCGCGGGCCATCGCCCGACTGGGCTTTGTGCAGGCCGATCCCATCCGCGCCCCGGCGCGCGCGCAGGACCTGATGCTGCGCCACCGTGTGAAGGCATACCAAGCTGGGGATCTGGAGCGGCGCTATACCCGGCTGGCCGTGGAGGAAGACTTCTTCATCAACTACGGGTTCCTGCCGCGCGCCACGCACGAGCTGATGCACCCGCGCATACCGCGCACCGTGTGGCCTCAGCACAAGTGGGCGCAGGCGCACGCGGTGCTGGAGTTCGTCCGTGCGCGAGGCACCGTGCACCCCCGCGAGGTGGATGCGCACTTCGACCACGGCAAGACGCGCAACTGGTTCGGTGGGTCCAGCAATGCCAGCACGCAGTTGCTGGACGGCATGCACTACCGCGGCCTGCTGCGGGTGGCCGGCCGCGAAGGCGGCGTGCGCACCTATGCCGCACGGCCGGGCTGGCCCGGGTTGTCACTGCCTCGCAGCTCGGCGGATTCGCCGTTGCACGGCACACCAGCGCAGAAGTCGGGCCCGGTCGACGCCGCGGACCCCGACGCCGCCATGGACCGGCTGGTGGATGTGATCGTCGGCCAGTACGCGCCGCTGCCCATGCGCTCCCTGTCGGAGCTGGTGAGCCACCTGCGCGCGGCCGCGCCCCAGTGGACGCAGCGCCGGCCCGCCGCCCTGGCCCGCGCCAAGGCCCGCCTGCCGTCAGCCGAGATCGACGGCACACGCTGGTTCTGGCCCGCAGACGAGAACCCGGTATCGCGCCGACACGCAGCGCCGGAAGCGCTGCGACTGTTGGCGCCCTTCGACCCTGTGGTCTGGGACCGCCGGCGCTTCGAGCTTTTCTGGGGCTGGGCCTACCGCTTCGAGGCCTACACCCCAGCGCCCAAGCGTGTGCGCGGTTACTACGCGCTGCCCTTGCTGTGGCGCGACCAGGTCATCGGCTGGGGCAATCTCTCCGTGCGGGACGGTCGGCTCCTCGTGGACCTCGGTTACCAGAGCGGTAAGGCGCCGCGCGAGCAGGCTTTCCACCGGGCGTTGGACGAGGAACTGGACAGGATGCAACGGTTCCTGGGGCTGTGAAGTCTGGTCGTGCGCTTGGGCCGGCAACGTCTGAGATCGCCGCGGTGGTCGACCTTGGCACCTTGTGTTCCGCTCCTCGTCACCGGCCCCGACACGCCGGCGGCTGGAACGCCGAGCGACTTGAAGCAGCCCACCGTTGTTGTTTGCCAAAATTTGCCATGCCCACTACCATCTCTGCATGAGCACGATGAATATCTCACTCCCCGAAGCACTCAAGTCTTTCGTCGACGCGCAAGTCAGCAGCCGCGGCTTCGGGACCAGCAGCGAGTACGTTCGAGAGCTGATTCGTAAAGACCAGGAGCGCCTTCACCTGCGCGAATTGCTGCTGGCCGGTGCCAGTTCCAAGCCGGCCTCCGCGGCTGACAGTGCGTACTTTGCGATGCTGCGCGACCGTGTCGTCGGCCGAACGGCGGCGCAAAAGTCGTGAAGGGCATCGTCCCACGCGAACTCGCCAACCGGGACGTGGAGGATGCCATCGAGCACTACTTGGTAGAAGCCACCACAAAGGCTGCCCTGGGATTCGTCGACGAGCTCGAGAAGGCCTACAACCACATCGCGCGCCATCCGTCGTCTGGGTCGCCGCGCTATGCGCACCAACTGGGGCTCGCGGATCTGAGATTCTGGCGCCTTGGGCGCTACCCCTACCTGATCTTCTACGTCGAGCGCGAAGAGCACATTGACGTCTGGCGGGTGCTGCACGAACAACGCGACATCCCGGCATGGATGAACGAGGTGTAAGTCAATAACCTCGCATCTGAAGGCAGGAACACCTCAAGTCGCTATCCTCGTGGCACTCTGGCGGAAAGACCGTCGTGCGCTGCACTGCTGTGCCACAAGTCCGACTGCTCGGGCTGGCGTATGCAGCGACCGTTCCAGGCCCTCTGGTCATCCTCAATCGCCAGCGGCCCCCAATGCGCCACAGACCGCTCAAACGCCGCCGACGCCGAGCCCAGCGCCATCTGCCAATGGGGTTTGTATCGATTGATGTTCCTCACCCCACGAAGAAGATAGGGGCATGGCTCAGCCTGTGTCGACCGTGAGTTCATCAGAGTTCGTCGGCCTGTCAGGCCCTCGATGGGCCAGCTTGTTTCGAACGCAGGTGCCAGAACGGGCGGCCGATTTCGTCGGCAGGCTTTACTCCCCGCATGCGCTGCGGGTCGGACGCGTTGACGGATTCGACATGCAGCTGGGGGGCTTTGAATTTGGTGACTTTCACGTCGGCGCCATCACCTACGGCAGCCCAGTGGTCGCTCAGGTCGCCCCGCACCATGCCCACTGGGTGTTTTCATGGCTGCGACAAGGCCACGTGACTCGGGGTCGGCATGGGCGCTCATTCAGCGCTGGGGACGCCAGTGTGCTGGCGCCTGGCGAGACCCACGAATTGCACATGTCAGCCGATATGCAGTTGATCAACCTGCGCATCGCACACGCAGACCTGCTCCAGGCCTGCCACGCCCTCGTGGGTGTGGAACCAGGGCAGCGGCTGGGCTTTGCCGACCACCTGCGCGCTGGCAGTTCGGCGGCCGATGCTTTGCAACGGATCACGTCGCTTCTGGCGTTGACACCTCACTACCCGCATGCTGCCGCCGTCCGCCTCGAGCGCAGCCTGCAGGAGGCCGTGATGTTCGAGTTGCTGCTGGCTTGGCCCAGTGCGATCAGCGCCTACCTGGGCCAACCCGCGAACCTGCCTGAGACCACACGCAGGGCGCGGGACTACCTGCATGCCCATGTCGAGGAACTGCCGACAGTCGGCGACCTGGCAAGACACTGCGGCGTCAGCGTGCGCGCGCTGGCCAAAGGGTTCGCCCGGCACATGAACACGACGCCACTGCAGTACATGATCAACCTGCGCATGGATCGTGCCCGCGAGCAACTGCAGGCTCATGGCCGACAGGGCAATGTGACCGAGGTCGCACAGCGCTGGGGTTTCACCCACGCCGGGCTGTTTGCGGCCCGCTACCGCAAGCGATTCGGCGAACTTCCGTCGGAGACCCAGCGCAGCAGCAGAAACTGAAGCTGCCTTGCCACATGGGGTTCGCCCATGGGCGTTCCTGTTTGTGATCTCCGGGTTCCGAATCGCGATGGCGGGCCGCGACACCCTGGTCGCAGACTTCAGGCGTGCACACGCCGCAAGGCCGTTGAAGGCCTCTGCGGCACAAGTGCGACACGTAACAGCCCAGGAGACGCACCATGCCAGTCAGGCGCTTGCCCCAACGACACGCCGTTGCCACGGCCGTTCTTGCCGCCGTCAGCGGTGTGTACTCAGCGCCTGCGCTGGCGCAGGCTGGCGGCAGCGCAGGCGTGCTGGAACGCGTGGAGATCACCGCAGAAAAGCGCCTGACTCTGCTGGACACGACGCCGTCGGCGATCTCGGCACTCAGCGGAAGCCGACTCATGGAGTCTGGCGCCACCGGTCTGGCCGAAGTGGTGACCTTGGTGCCCAACATGTCGTTCACGACAGGCTACGGCGCGAGCCAGTTGTTCATCCGTGGCATCGGCAACGTCTTTTTCACTGCGGGCGGCGACCCCGGCGTGGCGCTGTACACGGACGGCGCCTACATCTCCGACCAGACCAGCTCCAATGCCAGCCTGTTCGACGTGCAGCGTGTGGAGGTGCTGCGCGGCCCGCAGGGTGCCCTCTACGGCCGCAACGCCACGGGCGGCGCCATGAACCTGATCTCGGCCCGGCCCACGCAGGATTTCAAGGCGCAGTTTGGAGCCGCGTTGGGGCAGTACGGTCGCCGTGAGAGCGAGGGCTTCGTCTCGGGGGGCCTGGGCTTTGCGAGCACCAGTGCCCGGTTGTCTTACCAAGTCAAGGAGCTCGGGGGCTACACCGTCAACCAACTGGCGGGCGTGCGCTCGGGGCCGGTGTTGGCGGGAGGCATCAACACCGTCGGCCCCGACAGGCTGGACGACCTGAGTTCGCGGGCCCTGCGGCTGCAGACACTCACCGACCTGGGCGCCGGTGGCACGCTGCGCCTGATCGCCAGCAACTACCGCCAGGACGAGGCCGGGCCGGGCAACAAGCAGCTCGTCGATCCGGTCACGATCCCGATCCTCCTCTACAACGCCCGACCGGTGGTCGACCCCCGTGCGACCAAGAGCCAAGGGGCTTCGAACGGGGTCGACGTGAAGTCACTGCAGGCTGTCTACGAACGGCCGCTGGGCCAAGCGACGCTGAGCGTGGTCGCCAGCCACCGCAAGAGCGATGCCGACATGTTCTGGGACGGTGACGCCACCGAGGCCTTGATGGCGACCACTCGCTTCAAGACGAGCAGCCGCGACCGCAGCATCAATATCCACCTGGCCAGCGGTGAGGGCGCGCTGCAGTGGCTGGTCGGCGCCACCTCGCTGCAGTTCGACCAGCGCCAGGACATCCAGGTGGATACGCAGATCCCGGTGGGTTTCCTGGTGCCGGGGCAGCCTTTGAACGTCCCGTTCCCGGGCGGCGTGCGGTTCCTCCTGGGCGGTGATGTCAACACGCGCTCAACCGCGGTCTACGCCGATCTGCGTTACGCGCTGAACAAGCAATTCGCCTTGCTCGCGGGGCTTCGCAGCAGCCGCGATACCAAGGAGGCCCAGGAGTACCAGACGGTGGACGCCTTCGGCCTCAAAGGCACCGGCACACCGTCGGCCAGCTGGAGCAGCACGCCCGGCAGCCTGGGATTCGAAGCCACCCTGGCACGCGACACGCTGGCCTACGGCAAGCTGTCGCGGGGCTTCAAGTCCGGCGCCATCAACCTGGGGGCCCTCCAAGGCACGGCAGTGCGGCCGGAAACGGTCAACAGCACCGAAATCGGCTTCAAGACCAGCTTCCTGGAGCGCCGCGGCGCATTCTCGGCCGCGGTCTTCTCCAGCAACTACCGTGACATGCAGGTCTCGCAGGTGGGTCTGGCTTCGGCAATCCTGGCCAATGCCTCGGCGGCCAAGATCAACGGCCTGGAACTGGAGTTGTCGCTGCGACCGGTTGCGGCACTGACGCTGTCGGCCAATCTCGGCCTCATGGACCCGAAGTACACAAGCTTCCTGAACGTGGACCTGCGCAACGGACCCGGCGTGACAGTGGACGTCAGTGGCCGACAGCTGGCACAAGTGTCCAAGCAGCAAGCCAGTCTGAGCGCTGAGTGGACACAGAACTTGTGGGGCATGCGAGCCACGCTGCGCGGCGACTATGCGTGGCGCAGCAAGTACTACTTCACCGAGTTCAACACCCCCGATGCGGAACAAGCGGCCTACGGCACCTTGAACTTGGGTGCAGTTCTGCGGCCACATAACGGCGCATGGAAGCTCTACGCGCAGTTGCTCAACGCCGGCAACAGCACGGCCATCACCAGCATGAACATCGCCAGCCCGGTACTGGGTGCGTCGCGCCAAGTGAACTACACACCGCCGCGGCGCATGGCCGTGGGTGCCACGATCGATTTCTGAGCTTGCCGAGCGGCGTGACCATGACCACGACCCCCAACATAGCACCCGTTCAGGGCCGATGCAGCGAACGCTTCGAGCCCCTGCGCCATTTGCTCGAGTCACTGCTGAGCTCGGATGCCGACCTCGGCGCCTCGCTGGCACTGACCGTCAACGGACGCTTTGAAGTCGACCTTTGGGGCGGCTGGATGGACGAGGCACGCACCCGCCCGTGGGAGGAAGACACGGTCGTCAACGTCTGGTCCACCACCAAGACGATGACCTCGCTGGCCGCGCTGCTGCTGATCGACCGAGGCGAACTGGACGTGGATGTGCCGATCGCGCGTTACTGGCCCGAGTTCGGCGTGGCGGGCAAGCAGGACATCACGCTCGCCCAGGTTTTGTCCTACACGTCGGGCGTGTCGGGCTGGGATACCCCCGTGGCACTTGAAGACATGTACGACTGGGAGCGCAGCACGGCGCGCCTGGCTGTGCAGGCGCCCTGGTGGCCGCCGGGAACGGCCAGCGGCTACCACGCCTTGAACAGCGGACATTTGGTGGGAGAGGTGGTTCGCCGCATCACGGGGCTGGGGCTGAAGGCCTTCTTCGCGCGTGAGATTGCGCGCCCGCTTGGCGCAGACTTCCACATCGGCCTGTCCGAAAGCGAAGTGCACCGCTGCAGCCCGGTGGTGCCGCCTCCCCCGCTGCCGTTCGACTTCTCAACCCTGGACCCCAGCAGCGCGGCGTACCGCACCTTCACCGGGCCGCTGCCCGATGCTGCGGCGGCCAACACACCAGCCTGGCGCGCGGCCGATATCGGTGCCGCCAACGGCCACGGCAACGCGCGCTCGGTCGCAAAGGTGCAGAGCCTCATCAGCAACGGCGGCGAGGCCTTCGGCGTCCGATTGCTCAAGCCAGGGACCGTGGAGCAAATCTTCGCCACACGCAACCGGGGGGTGGACCTGGTGTTCGGCGTGCCCGTTCACATGGGACTGGGCTGGGGCCTGCCCGAGCCCGCGACCGTGCCTTACATACCCGAGGGTCGCGTCTGTTTCTGGGGTGGCTGGGGTGGCTCCATGGTCATCAACGATGCCGACCGTCGCACGACGCTGGCCTACATGATGAATCGAATGGCGCCTGGGATCATTGGCGGCGAGAACATTGCAAAGCTTGCAACCTGTCTGAACCAGATTCTCAGCGAGGGCTCCGGGGCTCACTGACCAGGTGGCGATTTGCGGCCGTCCTTGACAGGCCGCTGAAACGCCGCCAGCACCGAGCCCAACGCCAGCGCCGCGGCGCTGAAGGCAAAGCCTCTGGCCAGGCCGCCGGGGCCGTCGGCGATCCAGCCCACGACGCTGGGGCCCACGATCTGGCCGAAGGCGAAGACGATGGTGAAGGCGGCGATGCCGGAGGGCCAGGCAGCTGGAGGTACGTTGTGGCGCACCAGCGCGGTGGTGGAGGCCACAACGGAGAGAAAGACGCCGCCGAACAGCAGACCAGACGCAATGGCCGCGGCCACCGCGGCTCCAGCAGCACTTGTCGCTGGGCCAGTACCACCGACCGGATCCGCTCCCAAGCCCGCTCCCAGCAAAGGCAGCGCCGTGGCCACGGCCAGCAATCCGTTCAGCAGCGACAACGGCAGCCCGCTGCGGTGGCGCTGCAGCAGCCCGGCCCACAGCCAGGACGAGGCGATGACGCCCAGGCCCAGCAGCACATAGAAGGCCACCACCGTGCCGGCACCCAGACCCTGCTCGCGCAGCAGGGTGATGATGAAGGTCATGTACCCGATGTAGCCGATGCCGAACATGGCGTAGCCGGCCAGGCCGAAGGCGAACGGCCGCCAACTGAAAGGCGCGCGCGGGGCTCCAGGTGCAGGCGGTGCGGCGAGCGAGCCCGTGCCTGCGGCCGTACCCACCGTCAACAGCAGCGCCAGCGCGCCCAGCGCAGCCCAGGCCACAGGCCAGCCCAGGCTGGTCGACTCCAGCAACGGGGGCACCCCCAGGGCCGAGGCCACGATGCCCAGACCCACGCCGCCGTAGTAGACGCCCAGC
>CAISJH010000314.1 GCA_903885585.1 uncultured beta proteobacterium | reverse complement strand
CGCGAGCTTGAGCGAGGCCAGCGCCTGGAAAGAGGTACGGGCTTGCGCGCCCCACTCGTTCTTGAGCGTAGGCAAGTGCCGGCCCACACCCAGCTGCCGACCGTGCTCGTCCACCACCCGCAGGCTCATGAACAGGTGGGCCGGCAAGGTGTCCAGCTTGAAGTCGTTTCTCAGCAACGGGAGTTGGGTCTTGTCCCGGGCCCACTTCAACAGGGCGTCCACGAGCCCGCCCTGGGCAAACGGCACTTCCTCGCAAAACGCAGCGGCAGACTCCGGCAGCGGCACCAGGCGAGACCTCGGACGCTGGTGCAGGCTCTTCATCAGCGCCAGCACCTTGTCCTTGAGCATGCCCGGCACCAACCAGTCGCAGCGTTCTTCAGACACCTGGTTCAAGGCATAGATGGGCACGGTGACCGTCAGGCCATCACGCGGGTCTCCGGGCTCGTGCAGGTAGGTGGCGGCGCAGTCGATACCGCCCAGCCGCACCGTGCGGGGAAAAGCGGCGGTGGTGATCCCGGCAGCCTCGTGGCGCATCAACTCTTCGCGCGTCAGCTTCAGCAACTCGGGCTGGCGGCGCACCTCGCTGCGGTACCACCGCTCCAGGCTCGCGCCCGAGCACACATCCTTGGGCAACTGCTGGTCGTAGAAGGCGTGAATGAGCTCATCGTCCACCAGCACGTCCTGCCGTCGAGACTTGTGCTCCAGCTCCTGTACCTGCCGAATGAGTCGCTGGTTGTGCGCGAGGAAGGGCAGCCTGGTCTCCCAGTCGCCCTGCACCAGCGCCTCGCGGATGAAGATCTCGCGCGCTGCCGCCGGGTCGACCAGACCGAAGTTCACCCGGCGGTTGCTGTAGATGACGATGCCGTACAAGGTGGCGCGCTCCAGCGCCACCACCTCCGCAGCCTTCTTCTCCCAGTGCGGCTCCAGCAGCTGCTTCTTCAGCAGGTGCCCTGCCACGGTGGGAATCCACTGCGGCTCGATGGCGGCCAGGCCCCGGCCGAACAATCGCGTCGTCTCCACCAGTTCGGCGGCGACCAGCCAACGCCCGGGCTTCTTGGACAGATGAGCGCCAGGATGGCGCCAGAACTTGATGCCACGCGCGCCAAGGTACCAGTCTTCGTCGTCTGACTTGCAGCCGACGTTGCCCAGCAGGCCCGCCAGCATCGACAGGTGAATCTGCTCGTAGGTGGCGGGCGCGCCGTTCAGCCGCCAGCCATGCTCGGCCACCACGGTGTGCAACTGGGTATGGATGTCGCGCCACTCGCGCACGCGCCGCGGGTTGACGAAGCTTTCGCGCAGCCGCTGCTCCTGCTGACGCTGACTCAGCTTGTGAACAGGCGCAGGCCCGCTGGTCGGCGCACCAGCCGGTGCATTTCCCGGCGACCCCGCCAAGGCGGCGGGACCTGTGTGGCCCCTGCCCTCCTCGATCCAGTTCCACAGCTTCAGATAGCCCGTGAACTCCGACTTCTCGTCGTCGAACTTGCGGTGCTTCTCGTCGGCGGCCTGCGCCGCCTCCAGCGGACGGTCACGCACGTCCTGCACGCTCAACGCCGAGGCGATCACCAGCACTTCCGCCAGCGCCTGACGGTCACGGGCCTCCAGGATCATGCGGCCTACGCGCGGGTCCAGAGGCAGCCGCCCCAGCTCTCGGCCGATGGCGGTCAGCTCGTTGGCCTCGTCCACGGCATTGAGCTCGCCCAGCAAGGCGTAGCCATCGGCAATGGCCTTGCGCGGCGGCGCTTCCAGGAAGGGGAACTCCTCCACCGAGCCCAGGCGCAGCGCCTTCATGCGCAAGATCACCCCGGCCAGGGACGATCGCAAGATCTCGGGATCGGTGAAGCGGGGTCGCCCCGCGAAGTCCTTGTCGTCATACAAACGTATGCACACGCCATCGGCCACCCGGCCGCAGCGCCCCGAGCGCTGCTGCGCCGCCGCCTGGCTGATGGGCTCGACCTGCAGTTGCTCCACCTTGCTGCGGTAGCTGTAGCGCTTGACGCGGGCCAGGCCGGAGTCGATGACGAAGCGGATGCCCGGCACCGTCAGCGAGGTTTCGGCCACGTTGGTCGCGAGCACGATGCGCCGGCCATTGCCGGGCGTGAACACGCGGTCCTGCTCGGCTTGGGAGAGCCGGGCAAACAGCGGCAGGATGTCGGGCGGCGGCCCACCACGCAAGGTGCTGGCCAGGTGCTTGCGCAGGTGGTCCGCGGCTTCCCGAATCTCGCGCTCACCCGGCAGGAAGACCAGGATATCGCCAGCTGCGCCCCCTCGCCAGAGTTCGTCCACCGCATCGGCCATGGCGGTGTTGAGATCGTGGTCGCGGCTTTCCTCGAAAGGCCGCCAGCGCAACTCCACCGGGAACAAGCGGCCCGAAACCTGGATGACAGGCGCCTCGCCCCGGGCCGAGGCGAAGTGCTTCGCAAAGCGCTCGGCGTCGATGGTGGCCGAGGTGACCACCACCTTCAGGTCAGGCCGGCGCTGCAGCAACTGCCGCAGGTAGCCCAGCAGGAAGTCGATGTTCAGGCTGCGCTCATGGGCCTCGTCGATGATGAGCGTGTCGTAGGCGCGCAGCAGCGGGTCGGTCTGCGTCTCGGCCAGCAAGATGCCGTCGGTCATCAACTTGACCGACGCCCCAGGCTGCAGGCGGTCCTGGAAGCGCACCTTGTAGCCCACGACATCACCCAGCGGTGAGTCCAACTCCTGGGCAATGCGCTTGGCCACGCTGGAGGCCGCGATCCGACGGGGCTGGGTGTGACCAATCAACCCTGCACCGCCCGCGCCCAAGCCGCGCCCGAGCTCCAGCGCGATCTTGGGCAACTGCGTGGTCTTGCCCGACCCCGTCTCACCGCAGACGATGACCACCTGATGCTCACGCAGGGCTTGCGCGATCTCCTGCCGCCGGGCCGATACCGGCAAGGACTCCGGGTAGTGAATCGGCGGAATCGGCGTGGCCGGGGCGCGTTGCGTCGGCGGTCTGGGGGCGATGCGGGTGGATGGCACGGGGGTCGGATTATCTCTGCGTGCCCCAGGCCGGCAGCCGGCCTATTGGCCCCCCTGCGGCACAATCGATCGGCACTGAATGCGCCCCACCGCCGATCCATGAGCCTCGTCTTTCCCCATACCTTTGTCCCGTGGTTCCGCGCGGTAGCGCCCTACATCCACGCCTACCGCGGCGAGACCTTTGTGGTGGGCCTGTGCGGTGAGGCCATCGCCGCCGGCAAGCTCAGCGCCTTCGTTCAGGACTTGGCCATCCTGCACGCCATGGGCATCCGCATCGTGCTGGTCCATGGTTTCAGGCCCCAGGTGAGTGAACAGCTGAAGGCCAAGGGCCACCCGGAACGCTTCAGCCAGGGGATGCGCATCACCGACCCGACGGCGCTGGATGCGGCGCAGGAGGCTGCTGGGCAGTTGCGCTTCGAGATCGAGGCGGCCTTCTCCCAGGGCCTGCCCAACACGCCAATGGCCAACGCCACGGTGCGCGTGGTGTCCGGCAACTTCCTCACGGCCCGCCCCGTGGGCATCGTCGACGGCGTGGACTTCGGCCACAGCGGGCTGGTGCGCAAGGTGGACGCCTCCGCCATCCGCAGCTCCATGGACGCCGGGGCCGTGGTGCTGCTGAGTCCCTTCGGCTTCTCCCCCACCGGTGAAGCCTTCAACCTGACGATGGAAGAGGTGGCCACCTCCGCCGCCATCGCCCTGCAGGCTGACAAGCTGCTGTTTCTGACGGAGATTGCGGGTATCCGCGAAAACCCCGGGGATTCCGAAAGCCCCATCGACACCGAATTGGCCTTGGCCGACGCCGAGCGGCTGCTGGCCTCATTACCGAGACCGAATCACCCCACCGATGTGGCCTTCTACCTGCAGCATTGCGTCAAGGCCTGCAGGGCTGGTGTAGAACGCTCGCACATCCTGCCCTTTGCTAGCGACGGCGCGCTGCTCATGGAGGTCTACACCCATGACGGTATCGGGACCATGGTGGTTGATGAAAAACTCGAAAGCCTGCGCGAAGCGACTTCGGACGACGTGGGCGGCATTCTCCAACTCATTGAGCCGTTCGAGCGTGATGGCACCTTGGTTCGGCGCGAGCGCACCGAGATTGAGCGGGACGTGGCCAACTACACGGTCATTGAACATGATGGTGTGATATTCGGCTGCGCTGCGCTCTACCCCTATGCCGAAGCTCGTACGGCTGAAATGGCAGCACTGACCATCTCGCCCAACGTGCAAGGTCAAGGTGACGGCGAGAGAATTCTCAAGAGAATCGAACAGCGGGCCCGTGCAATGGGCTTGGAGAGCAT
>CAISJH010000313.1 GCA_903885585.1 uncultured beta proteobacterium | reverse complement strand
GGGGCCAGCAGCAGCAGCGCCACCACCGCGCCGCGCTGGAAGTCCTGTTGGCCGATCACGAGCTTGAAGACGTCGGTGGCCAGCACATTGAAGTTGCCGCCAATCACCTTGGGCACGCCGAAGTCCGTCATCACCAGCGTGAACACCACCAGGCTGGCGCTGATCAGGCCGTACTTTGCACCGGGCAGCGTGATGGTCATGAACTTGCGCAGGGCCGAGGTACCCATGGCGTCAGCCGCCTCGTACAGCCGCGCATCCGCAGCGGTCAGCGCCGTCACCAGGATCATCAAGGCATGGGGAAAGACGGCAAAGATCTCGGCCAGCACGATGCCCGGTGCGCCGTAGATCTCGTCAAACCCGAGGGCCACCAGCCCATGCTTCAACACCCCCTGGTTGCCGAACCAGTAGATCAGCGAGATGGCCGGCAGCAGCGTGGGGGCCAGCAGCGGAATGAGCGAAATGCCGCGGAACAGCGGCTTGGCCGGCATGCAGCTGCGTGTCAGCGCATAGGCGAACACGAAAGCGGTGGGCACCGCGACCACCGTGACCAGGGTCGACACCCACAGGCTGTTCCACAGCGACTGCAGCAACGCGGGCGACTGGGCATAGCTGACGAAGTTGCCCAGCCCGACGAAGCGTCCCTCACCGCTTTGCACTGACTGCGCCAGGATGGCCAGCAGCGGCGCGGCGAGGAAGGCCAGCAGGAGCAGGGCGACGACGCCCAGCGCCGCCCAGGCCACGCGATCACTCAGGGTGGATTGCAGCCGCACCTCGGGGCCGGGTGCCCTGCTGGTGATCAGGCTGGTCACGCGCGCCCCCACCCGCGGCGCCTGCTGTTCAGTTCGGTGGTCCGGTGCGTGTTCACTGCTCGAAACACCTGATGCGCTCCGGCAACAGGCGCATCGCCAGCGCACTGCCAACACCCAGACCGTGCTCGGCCAGGAAGTTCATGGACAAGACGGTGGTGAGCCCTTGCTCGCCCAGGCCGGCGCTGGACACGCGGGCCAGGCAATAAGCGCCCAGGAACTCGATCTTGTCGATGCGAGCAGGCAAGACATTGGAGGCGCCCGGCTCGAAGGCCTCCTGCGCCGCGCTACTCGGCGGCAGGGGCTGGGCCAGCACGTCCTCCGGGCGCAGGTAGACCTTGATATCCGCTCCCCGCGCCAGCGCCTGCCCAGACGCCGATGCGACCTCGAGCACGGCATCGCCCACACGCAGGCGGCCTTCACCATCGGCCTGGCCAGACAACACGTTCACCCGGCCCACGAAGTCCGCCACGAACGGGCTGGCCGGTTCCCGGTAGACCTGTTCAGGCGTGCCCACCTGCTCGATCACGCCGTGGTTCATGACCACGATGCGGTCTGCCACCGACAGGGCTTCTTCCTGGTCGTGGGTCACCATGATGGTGGTCACCCCAAGCGTGCGCTGCAGGCTGCGGATCTCCTGGCGCAGGTGCACTCTCACGATGGCGTCCAGGGCCGACAGCGGCTCGTCCAGCAGCAGCAGCCCCGGCGAAGTAGCCAGGGCGCGAGCCAGCGCGATGCGCTGCTGCTGCCCGCCGGACAACTGCGCAGGGTACTTGTCCTGGCTGTCGGGCAGGCCCACCAGCTGCACCAGCTCCTGTACGCGCTGCCGGGCCTGGGCCTTGGGCATCTTGCGGTTCACCAGACCGTAGGCCACGTTGTCGGCCACCGTCAGATTGGGGAACAGGGCGTACGACTGGAAGACGATGCCGTAGTCACGGGCCGACGGCGGCAGGCGAGAGATGTCCTTGCCCGCCTGCTCAATGCGGCCGGCGCTCTGGGCTTCCAGCCCTGCAATGATGCGCAGCAGCGTGGTTTTGCCACAGCCTGAAGGGCCGAGGAAGCAGACGAACTCCCCCTGCTCGGTCTCAAGATCGACGCCCTTCAGAGCGGTGAACGTGCCGAAGCGCTTCTCGATGCCCTCGAGCTTGAGAAACGAGGGCACGTCTTAACGGCGCTTCTCGGACTTGGC
>CAISJH010000312.1 GCA_903885585.1 uncultured beta proteobacterium | reverse complement strand
ACAACAAGCTCTGTCGCGGCGCATCAAGCAACGCTTGGACAAATGGACTGGCGTCCCGCTTCATGGCGCAGCAGGGCCCGGGTTGGTCGCATCAGCCGGTGGTGACGCGGCTTGCACATCCTGGCCGCCGCGCTTGCCTGCATTGCCTGCTTTGCCTGCTTTGCGTGCATTGCTTGCAGACCCGCCGCCGGTCTGGCCCGCAGCCTTGACCAGCAGCCGGTCCAACTCCAGCCGCACCGCGGCGCGCAGGGCATCTGACGCCGCAGAAGGGTACGCGGTGCTTGCGTAGGGGTGGCGCAATCGCACCAGCCACATGCCCTCGGGCAATGCCGATTCCGCACGACCAGCGGCCGCGTAGATCTGACGCTTGATGAGGTTGCGAGTCACCGCCCGGCGGGCATGACGCTTGGGGACCACACAGCCCACCCATCGTGGAATACCCTCGTCGGGGCTTTCCTGATGAGGACTTTCCCGAGAGTCTTCCACAGGCTGTGGACAGCTCTCTTGATGAGCTGTGGATAACTCCGACGAGCTGCTGTTCTTTGGGACGTAGGCAACCCGCACGGGTGTCTCCACCAGATGGTGAACCGCGAAGTGTGCGCTTCTGAACGCTGGCGGCACCGCCAAGAGCCGCTTGAAATCGGCGGCCTGGAGCAGACGGCCGATCATGGCGTGTCAAGGTTCCGCGTCGACATCGTCTGCCTGGGCAGACGCTTCAGCACCGGACTCCAAACACCAGGAGAACAGGCCTAAGCGACGAGATGGCAGGCCTGAGAGAGCCTGTCAGACCTGGGAAAGACGCTTGCGCCCCTTGGCACGACGGGCGTTGATGACCGCCCGGCCGCCACGGGTCTTCATGCGCACCAAGAAGCCATGCGTGCGGGCCCGGCGGGTCTTGGAGGGTTGGTACGTACGCTTCATGGCCATGATGGACTCGGCACTTCTCTAGAAAAGTTGGAACAGACCCGAAATTCGGGAAACCCGCGATCATATCCAAAAACCCTTGTCTCTCAAACACTTGCACCATGTTCCGTGGCTTTGGCGGGGCATTGACGGATGAGGCCAGATTGTGGATAACTACGGTCCGAGTCGTTGATGGAGTTGTTTTCCGCGCGCTCGTCGAGAGACTTTTCCACAAGATGACGACTGACCTCTGGACACTGGGCCGTGAACGCCTGGCGGCCGAACTGCCCGCGCAGCAGTTCAACACATGGATACGCCCCCTGCCTTCTCCCCAGGTCACGCTGGCTGAGGACGGTTCGGGCGTGCATGTGGCCTTGCGCGCACCCAACCGCTTCATCCTCGACTGGATCCGCAATCAGTACGCGGGCCTGATCGAGACGGTGCTGGCCGACGTGGCACAAAAGCCCGTTCAGCTTGAACTGAGTCTGGCTCCACGCGAAGCCACCATGGCCCTGCGGGCGCCCAGCACTGCCACCTCGCTGCGCATGCCCTTGTCGGGTGCTCAGCCTCAGCAGGGCCGGCCGGTGGCCGCCGGCACGCTGGTGGAAAGCGCGCTGTCGGCCATTGAAGGCACACAGGGTGCTGCCACAGGTGGCGCCTCCAGCCGCGGCAGTGCTGGCCGTGAGGCACCAGCCGCGCCGGCAGCCACGGCCCACAAGCTCAACAGCACACTCACGTTTGACACCTTGGTGGCCGGCAGGGCCAACCAGATGGCCCGCACAGCCGCGCTGCATGTGGCCGGGGCGCCGGGGGTCATGTACAACCCGCTTTTCATCTATGGCGGCGTTGGCTTGGGCAAGACGCACCTGGTGCACGCCGTGGGCAACGCACTCCTGGCTGACCGTCCCTCGGCCCGCGTTCTGTACCTGCACGCAGAACAGTTCATCAGCGACGTGGTCAAGAACTACCAGCGCAAGACCTTTGATGAACTCAAGGCCAAGTACCACCAGCTGGACCTGCTGCTGATCGACGACGTGCAGTTCTTTGCGGGCAAGGAGCGTACGCAGGAAGAGTTCTTCAACGCGTTTGAAGCGCTGCTGGCCAAGCGGGCACACATCATCATGACCAGCGACACCTATCCCAAGGGCCTGGCCGACATCGATGAACGCCTGACCTCCCGCTTTGATGCCGGACTCACCGTGGCCATCGAGCCCCCTGAGTTGGAGATGCGCGTGGCCATCCTCATCCGCAAGGCAGCCGCCGAAGGCACCCAGATGCCCGAGGATGTGGCCTTCTTCATCGCCAAGAACGTGCGCGCCAACGTGCGTGAACTGGAAGGCGCCTTGCGCAAGGTGCTGGCCTACGCCCGCTTCTCGCACAAGGAGGTCCACATCGGGCTGGCGCGTGAGGCGCTGCGTGACCTGCTGTCCATCCAGAACCGCCAGATCTCGGTGGAGAACATCCAGAAGACCGTGGCCGACTTCTTCAAGATCAAGGTCGCCGACATGTACTCCAAGAAACGCCCGGCCAGCATTGCTCACCCGCGCCAGGTGGCCATGTACCTGGCCAAAGAGATGACCAAGAAGAGCCTGCCCGAGATTGGTGAGCTCTTCGGCGGGCGCGACCACACCACCGTGCTGCACGCCGTACGCAAGGTGGCGGCCGACCGTACCAAGAACACCGAGCTCAACCAGCAACTTCACGTCCTGGAGCAGACCCTCAAGGGGTAAGGCTGTCGCGGGGACAACCCTGTGGACGATCACGGGACAAGCCGCAGGTTGTCCACAGACGATGCCAAACCCGGCAGCTTGTCCCCAAACCCGGCAGCGCTTGTACGCGGTGCCATCCACAGGCCTGAAGCCCTGCTAAACCTTTGATAAATCAGCGAAAATGCGCTTGTCCACAGGCGCGGCGGCTGCCTACTACGACCACCACCTTCAAATATTGAAAACATCATGATCGTCTTCAAGGCAGCGCAGGAACAAGTGCTCTCGGCTTTGCAGTCCGTGGCCGGTATCGTGGAACGGCGGCACACCCTGCCCGTGCTGGCCAACGTGTTGATGCGCAAGAGCGGATCTGCGCTTGAACTCACCACCAGCGATCTGGAGATCCAGGTGAGAACCGTGGTTCATCTGGGCGGTGAAGAGGCCTCCTTCAGCACCACGGTGGGCGCCCGCAAGATGATCGACATCCTGCGCACCCTGCCTGCCGATCAAGTGGTGTCGCTCACCGCGGCGGCGAGCAAGCTCACGCTGCAAGGGGGCAAGAGCCGCTTCACACTGCAGACCTTGCCGAGCGAAGACTTCCCGCTGGTCAATGAATCGGTCGACTTCGGCACCCCCTTCAGCATCCCGCAGAAGACGCTCAAGGCGCTGATCGACCAGGTGCACTTCGCCATGGCGGTACATGACATTCGGTACTACCTGAACGGCATCCTGTTCATCGCCGAAGGCAAAACGCTGACGCTCGTGGCCACCGACGGCCACCGTCTTGCGCTGGCCCAGTCGTCACTGGACACCGAAGTGCCGGCCCGTCAGGAAGTGATCCTGCCGCGCAAGACCGTGCTGGAACTGCAGCGCCTGCTGAAGGCAGACACCCAGCAAGCGGCAGCCTCCCAGGATGGGCAAGAGGCCGGTGACGGCGCGGCCATGGCCGGCCAGATCGAGATGAAGTTCGCGCACAACCAGGCGAAGTTCGTGTTCTCCGGCATGGAGTTCGTCACCAAGCTGGTGGAGGGCAAGTTCCCCGACTACAACCGCGTGATTCCCAAGAACCACAAGAACAGCGTCACGCTCGGCAGGGTGCCGCTGCTGGCCAGCTTGCAACGCGCTGCCATCCTTACCAGTGAGAAGTTCAAGGGTGTGCGGGTCAATCTCGAGCCTGGGCTGCTGCGCATCGGGGCCAGCAACGCCGAACAGGAAGAAGCCAAGGAAGAGTTGGAAGTCGACTACGAGGGTGACGCCATCGACATCGGCTTCAACGTCAACTACCTCATCGACGCGCTGGCCAACATGGACGCCGAGATGGTGCGCATCGACCTGCAAGACGGCAACGCCAGCGCCCTCATCACGCTGCCCGACCGCCCCGGCTTCAAGTACGTGGTGATGCCCATGAGGATTTGACCTCGGGTCAAATCCTCATAGGGCTTTTGCATGAGCTCCCCTGCGCCCCCTCCGAGAGGGGGCTCCAGCCAGAACGACGAGACAGTACGACGACACCAGAGGACCCGCTATTGCGGGTCTAGCGGAAACCTTTCATGACCGAACCTGCGCAAACGCCTGACAGCCCACAACCCGCCGACACAAGTTACGGTGAAGGCAGCATCCAGATCCTGGAAGGCCTGGAGGCGGTGCGCAAGCGCCCGGGCATGTACATCGGTGACACGTCGGACGGCACGGGCCTGCACCACCTGGTGTTCGAGGTGGTGGACAACTCCATCGACGAGTCCCTGGCGGGCCACTGCGACGACATCGTCGTCACCATCCACAGTGACAACAGCATCAGCGTCACCGACAACGGCCGTGGCATTCCCACGGGCGTGAAGATGGATGACAAGCACGAGCCCAAGCGCAGTGCGGCTGAGATTGCGCTGACCGAACTGCACGCAGGCGGCAAGTTCAACCAGAACAGCTACAAGGTCTCAGGGGGCCTGCACGGCGTGGGCGTGAGCTGCGTGAACGCGCTGTCCAAGTGGTTGCGCCTGACCGTGCGGCGCGACGGCAAGGTGCACTTCATCGAGTTCCGCAAGGGCGTGCCGCAAGACCGCCTTCTGGAGCAGCGCGACGGCTTTGAAGTGAGCCCCATGCGCGTCACCGGCGATACCGACAAGCGCGGTACCGAGGTGCACTTTCTGCCTGACGAGAGCATCTTCACCAATGTCGACTTCCACTACGACATCATCGCCAAGAAGCTGCGTGAACTGAGCTTCCTGAACAACGGGGTCAAGATCCGCCTGGTGGATGAGCGCAACCAGAAGGAAGACACCTTTGCCTTCGCCGGGGGCGTCAAGGGTTTCGTGCAGTTCATCAACACCGGCAAAAAGGTGCTGCACCCCACCATCTTCGGCGCCGTGGGCGAGAAAGTCAGTGACCAGGGCACCACCATCACCACCGACGTGGCGATGCAGTGGAACGACGGCTACAGCGAGAGTGTGCTGTGCTTCACCAACAACATCCCGCAACGTGACGGCGGCACCCACCTGACGGGGCTGCGCGCGGCGATGACGCGCGTCATCAACAAGTACATCGACGACAACGAGCTGGCCAAGAAGGCCAAGGTCGAGATCAGTGGTGACGACATGCGCGAGGGCCTGTGCTGCGTGCTCAGCGTGAAGGTGCCCGAGCCCAAGTTCAGCAGCCAGACCAAGGACAAGCTGGTCAGCAGCGAGGTGCGCGGCCCGGTGGAAGACGTCGTCAGCAAGGCGCTGACCGACTACCTGCTGGAGAACCCCACCGACGCCAAGATCATCTGCGGCAAGATCGTCGAAGCCGCCAGGGCCCGCGAGGCCGCGCGCAAGGCCCGCGAGATGACACGCCGCAAGGGTGTGCTCGACGGCATGGGCCTGCCCGGCAAGCTGGCCGATTGCCAGGAGAAAGACCCGGCGATGTGCGAGATCTACATCGTCGAGGGCGACTCCGCCGGCGGCAGCGCCAAGCAAGGCCGCGACCGGAAGTT
>CAISJH010000311.1 GCA_903885585.1 uncultured beta proteobacterium | reverse complement strand
TCCACATCGCGTCGTAGTCGGCAAAACGCAGGCCACGCTCGCGCTCCAGCCACTGTTGGTAGAGGGTGATGCGGGGGGTGGGGAGGTTCCGGCTCGACATGCCGTGATGTTGCCTCAGCTGCAGGCTGTCAGTGCCGCGCCAGGTAGGGCGGCCGCGCAGCCATTGGCCTGGCTTCTGACCGACATCATGACAAGTTGTCCACTTTGTGCACCTGCAGTGATAAGCTTTGAGCCATGAAGACGCTGTCCGTTGCCGAATTGAAGGCCCAGTTCTCCGAAGTGCTCACGCAGATGGCCGCCGACGGTGAACCCGTGGCCATCAGCTTTGGGCGCCGCAAAGAGAAGGTGGCGGCCATCGTGCCGTACCGGCTACTGGTAGAGTCTCGGCCGCGCGTATTGGGCCTGCTGCAGGGTCGCGCCCGGTTCAAGCTGCGCGAGGACTTCGCCCTGAGCGACGAAGAGTTTCTGAGCGTATGAAGCTGCTGCTGGACACGCACGCCTTCCTGTGGGCGGCGTTCTCGCCGCGCAAGCTCAGTGCGCGAGCCCGCTCGGCCCTGGTTGACCATGACAACGTGGTCGCCGTCAGCAGCCTGTCGTTCTGGGAGATCTCGCTGAAGTTCTCGCTGGGCAAGATCACGCTCGAAGGTTGCACGCCTGACGAGTTGCCTGCGGTGGCGCGGGAGATGCAGTTTGAGATTCTGCAAGCCGACGCCACTGACATGGCGTCGTTCCACGCCCTCCCCAAGACGGCCCACAAGGACCCCTTCGACCGCATGATCATCTGGCAGGCCATCCGCCAGAGCCGAACGCTCGTCTCCAAGGACGGCCACTTCGCGGCCTACCAGCCTCACGGCCTTGCTGTGTGGTGGTGAAGCTCAGCCCTGCACATCCACAAACCGCCAGATGTCGCGCATGAAAGGGTGGCGCCAGTAGTTCTGGGTCCAGGGTTGCACCAGGTCGTTGGCGATGCCGTGGCCGTGCACCTTGTAGGGCAGGTAGGCGGTCAACAGGTCCTTGGCCTGACGGATCAGCGCCTCGCGCTCGGGGCCGTCGGGCAGGCGCATTTGGCGCTCGTACAAGCGGTCGAAGGCGTCGAGCTTGAAGCGCGGGTCGTTGGACTCGCTCGCGTTCGGGCCGTAGGCAATGCCCAGGAAGAACCCGCCGTCGGGTGAGCCCGCGCTCCAGCTGTAGCCCCACATCATCAGCGTGCCGGCGCGGCTCTTCTTCAGCAGCTCGGGCCAGGTGGAAACGTCGAAGCTCATCTTCAAGCCGATGCGGTCCATGGAGCGCTTCCACAGCTCGTTGGACAGACGGTCGCGCTGCGAGCCCATAGAGGCCATCACCAGCTCCAGCGGCCGGCCGTCGGGCTGCTCACGCCAGCCGTCGCCGTCGCGGTCGACGTAGCCGTGCAGGTCCAGCAGGGCCTGCGCACGCGCCGGGTCGAAGCTGCTCATCTCGCTGCGGTAGGCCGCGTCAAACCCCGAGGTGAAGGGCGGGATGGTGGACTGGGCGAGCATCGCCTGGCCACCCAGCACCTGCTCGATGTAGCGCGGGCCATCGAAGGCCAGGCCGATGGCGCGGCGCAAAGCCACCTTCTCCGGCGTGTAACCGCCCACCAGCGGGTGCTCCATGAAGAAAAAGCTCATGGACATGCCAGGCTGCAGGCTGCGCTGCAGCCGCACCCCCTTCTTCTTCAGGAAAGGCGCGAGCTCGCCCCCCGGCGCCGCGAGTTTGACGAAGTCGCCGGGCACGGCCAGCCAGTGGTAGCTGCCATTGAGGAACGACAGCCAGCGCGGCTGCGACTCCTCCACGATATCCACCTGCACCTCGTCCACCAGGGGCAGGGCGCGGCCCGCCAGGCTGCGCGCGATGGGCTGGGCCAGGGCGCCCTCAGGCGCCGCATCGGCGGGGATGCCTTCGTAGACCACGCGGCGGTAGCCGGGGTTGCGCTCCAGCACGATGCGCGAGGCCCGGCGCCAGCTCTTCAAGCGGAAGGCTCCGGTGCCCACGGGGTGCGCGCCGATGTCCTTGCCGTAGAACTCCACCACCTCGCGCGCCACCGCGCCGGCGATCGCGGGGTCGGCCAGCAGGTAGACGAAGCGGGGGTTGGCCTCGCCCAGCACCAGGCGGAAGGTGTAGCGGTCCAGCGCCCTGAGGCCCTCCACCTCGGCGTCGTAGTCGAAGGGCTGGCGCGTCTTGACCGAGCGCTCGCGCACGGCCGACAGGCCCAGCAGCTTGGCCGTCTCGAAGAGGTACAGGTCGCTGGAGTTGTACTGCGGATCGTAGAAGCGCTTGATGGCGTAGACGTAGTCCTGCGCTACCAGCTCGCGCTTGCGGCCCTTGAAGGCTGGATCGTCGGCAAAGAAGATGCCCGGCTGCAGGCGCACGGTGATCGTGCGGCCGTCGGCCGAGACCTCAGGCAGAGCCGCGGCCGTCTGCGGCACCAGGCGCACCGGGCGCGCCAGGTAGTCGTAGGCCAGCGGCGCCTCGAGGATCTGCGCAATGATGGTCGACGAGTAGAGATCGCTGTTGGTCTGCGTGGGGTCGAAGCTCGACTCCGGCGCCGGGAAAGCGATGCGCAAGGTCTTGCGGGGAGTCGGTGCCGCAACCGATGGCGGGCTGGCCGCTGCAGCGAAGGCCGCCTCCGCCGCCAGCGCCGAGGCCGCGGCTCCTTGCAGCAGGCGGCGGCGCTTCATCCCAGGTTGCGTGCGGCTTGGGCCACCCGGGGGGCGGTCACTTTCTCACCACCGGCGCCTTGGCCAGGTCGATGTCCACGTGCTGCCACCAGTCGTTCCAGAACACCGGGCGGCGGTAGCCCACCACCCAGGGCTGGACGAGGTCGTTGTTGAAGCGGTGCACCGTGATCTTGTAGGGCATGTAAGCCACCGAGATCAGCTTGGCCTGGCGGAACAGCTCCTCGCGCTCGGGGCCGTCAGCGATGACCTGCATGCGGTCATAGACCTTGTCGAACTCGGCGTTCTTGAAGCGCGCCAGGTTCTGGCTGCCGGACTGCGGGCCGTAGAGCCGCGCCAACGAGCCTTGGCCGTCAGAACCTGCCGCCGAAGACCCCAGCGTCCACAGCATCAGCTTGCCCGCCCGTGCGGCCTTGAGCTGCTCGGGCCATTTGCCGGGGAAGAACTTCACCCGCACGCCGATGCGCTGCAGGTTCTTCTTCCACAGCTCATCGAACTGGCGGCTGAGCTGGTCGGGCTGCGTGGCCACCTCCAGCGTCAATGGCTTGCCATCAGGCTGGTCACGCCAGCCGTCGCCGTCCTTGTCCACGTAGCCGTGCAGGTCCAGCAGGGCCTTGGCGCGCGCGGGGTCGAAGTCGCCGTTCTCGCTCTTGAACTGCGGGTCGTAACCCGTGGTGTGGGGCACCACGATCGACTGCGCCGGCACCGCCTGGCCGCGGCGGATGACGCGGATCTCGCGCTCCACGTCCATGGCCAGCGCAATGGCCCGGCGCAGCGCAATGCGCTCGGGCGTGTAGCCGCCCAGCACCGGGTCTTCCATGTTGAAGTAGGTGAAGGCGGCGTCGGCATTGAGGGTGCGGTAGAGCTGCACGCCGCGCCGCGCCAGGTTGGGCGCGAGCTTGCCATTGGGCGCCGCCTGGTTGACGAACTCGCCCGGCACGTTGACGTAGTCGATCTGCTCGTTCAGGAAGGACAGCCAGCGCGGCTGCGACTCCTCGATGATGGAGACTTCCACGCGGTCAACCATGGGCAGGCGCCGACCCTTGAACTTTGCCAGCAGCGCCTGACCCTCGGCGTCCTCAGCCGCGGGCTCGGCGTCGTAGAGCACCTCGCGGTAGGCGGGGTTGCGCTCCAGCACGATGAGCGAACTGCGCCGCCACTGCGTGAGCTTGAACGGGCCCGTGCCCACGGGGTGGGCAGGGATGGCGTCGCCGTACTTCTCCACCACTTCGCGCGCCACGGCACCGAAGAGGTCGCTCGCGGCCAGGTTGTCGATGAAGCGCGGGCGCGGCTCTTCCAGCTTGTACTGGATGGTGTAGCGGTCCAGCGCGCGCAGGCCTTCGATCTCGGTGTCGTAGTCGAAGGGCTTCTTCTCCTTGAGGGCCTTGTCGCGCAGCGCCGCCAGCCCGATGTACTTCTGGTCCAGCACACCGGCCACCACCGGGCTCTTGTTGGCCGGGTCGGCAAAGCGCTTGATGGCGTAGACGAAATCCTGCGCCGTGACCTCGCGCTTTTTGCCGCCAAAGGCGGGGTCATCAGCGAAGTAGATGCCCTTCTTCAGCTTGACCGTCCAGGTGCGAAAGTCCGCCGAATGCTCGGGCATGCCGTCGGCGATCAGCGGCTTGATCTTGGCCGGGCGGGCCAGGTGGTCGTAGGTGTAGAGCGCCTCGAAGATGTGTGTGGTGACGATGCGCGAGTACAGGTCCACGATGCGCGCGGGGTCGAAGCCGGTCTCGCCCGCGTTGAAGGCGTAGCGCAGCACTTTCTGGCCGGGGGCGGCGGGCTTCACCACGGGCGCAGCCGCCTCTGAGGCTGCGGGCGCGGCTTTGGGCTGGGCCGAGGCGTGTAGGCCGGCGGTGGCCAAGGCCAGAGCCACCACCGCTGTCACGAAGCTGCTCACTGGGTTGCTCACTTTCCGGCGCGCTCGCGCGCCTGCACATCCAGGTCCACGTACTTGAAGAACTCGCGCACGAAGATGTTGCGGTGGTAGCCCTGCACCCAGGGGTGGTGCAGGTCGGTGAAGATACGGTGGGCGTGGACCTTGTAGGGCATGTAGCTCACCATCAGGCGCTTGGCCTCGTCCATCTGCGCCAGGCGCTCGGGGCCGTCGGGCAGCAGGCGCTGCGCCTGGTAGGCGCGGTTGAAGTCGGGCTGGTTGAAGCGCGCGTGGTTGGCGCCGCCCTTGTTGGGGCCGTAGCCCAGGGCGAGGAAGGTGTCGCCATCGGGGGCGCCAGCGCTCCAGCCCACGCCCCACATCATCAGCTTGCCGGCGCGGCTGCTCTTCAAGTTCTCGGGCCACTTGGCGGTCTTGAACTCGATGCGGATGCGCAGCGCATCCATGTTCTTCTTCCACAACTCGATGAGCTGGCGGCTCGTCTGGTCGGGCTGGGAGGCGTACTCCAGCACCAGGGGCTTGCCATCGGGCTGGTCGCGCCAGCCATCGCCGTTCTTGTCCACGTAACCATGCAGGTCCAGCAGCGCCTTGGCCTTGGGCAGGTTGTACTCGCTCATCTCCGACTTGAAGGCCGGGTCGTAGCCGAAGGTCTGCGGGCCGATGGGGCTCTGGCCGGGAATGGCCTGGCCCTTGCGCACCAGGCGGATCTCCTTGTCCAGGTCTACCGCGAGCGAGATCGCGCGGCGCAGCGCCACCTTGTGGGGCTCATAGCCGCCGACCACCGGGTGCTCCATGGCGAAGTAGCTCACCGCCACGTCAGCCCGGGGGTAACGCACGAGGCCCACGCCCTGGCGCGCCAGGTTGGGCGCGAGCCGGTTGTTGGGCGCGGCCAGGGTGGAAAACTCCGCCGGCACGTTCTCCAGCACATCCTGTTCAGCGTTCAGGAAGGACAGCCAGCGCGGTTGCGCCTCCTCCACCACCGAGATCTGCACCCGGTCCACCAAGGGCAGGCGCCGGCCCTTGAAGCGGGCGGCCACCTCTTGGAGGCGGGCATCGCCCTCGGGCGCGGTCTCGTTGTAGAGCACCTCGCGGTAGTTGGGGTTGCGGGCCAGCACGATGCGCGAGCTGCGCTTCCACTCGGCGTTGACCAGGCGGAAGGGCCCGGTGCCCACGGGGTGCTCGCCGATCTTGTCGCCGTACTGCTCCACCACCTCGCGCGCCACCGCACCCACGAACGAGCCATCGGTGAAGTTGTAGAGAAAGCGCGGGTTGGGCTCGGCCAACTGGACGCGAAAGGTGTAGCGGTCCAACGCCTTCAGGCCTTCGACCTCGCGGTCGTAGTCAAACGGCTTCTTGGCCGCGATCAGCTCCTTGCGCAGCTCCGACAGGCCCAGGATCTTGGCGTTTTCCAGGATGTAGAGGTTGGCGCTCTTCCAGCGCGGGTCGTAGTGGCGCTTGATGGCGTACACGTAATCGGCCGCGGTGAGCTCGCGCTTGACGCCCTTGAAGGCGGGGTCGTCCGAGAAGTAGATGCCGGACTTGAGGCGGAAAGTGAAGCTGCGAAAGTCGGCCGACACCTCGGGCATCTCGGCCGCGGTGTTGGGCCGCATGCGCGCCGGCGAGGCCAGGAACTCGAACTCCAGCGGCGCCTCCAGGATGCCGGCCACCACGGTGCGCGAGTAAAGATCGGAGATCTGCGCCGGGTCGAAGCTGGTCTCGGC